>NZ_JBGAHM010000008.1:0-121554 GCF_044226135.1 Methylocella sp.
CTCGACGTCCGGCGCAGAAGGGCGCGCACGCAAAAACCTTCGGCGATGAGCGCGCGCGCGACGGCTGAGCCGACGAAGCCCGACGCCCCCGTGACCAGAACCATGTCCGCGTTGACGCCGCCCTGCACGTCGCCTCGACCCCTCGTCGCGTCCGACGCGCGCGCCGGCGCGCTGTTCGACGGCCCCCCGCCGCAACGTCCGCGTGCGGCATTATCATCCCGACGCGCGCTTCGGCAAGGCGCGTGCGGCTCCGCGCCGGATTAAGAGAGGCGCGCGCGCCGCGCTTGACATTTTGCGCCGCGTCTCCGACGGCCCGCGCCAAAGCGCCGTTTCGCCGCTTCAACGCGTCGCTTTCCGGCCCGGCTTGGCGATCCGCGCCATGAGGCGTATGTACGCGCGGAATCCGCTTCAGATCCAACCGGCCCGGGGACAGGACAGATGAGCCTGATCGACGACCTTTCCGCTTCCGACCTCGCCGCGCGACGCGCCGAGGTCCAGGCGAAATACGACGCCTTCCGCGCCAAGGGCCTCAAGCTCGACATGACGCGCGGCAAGCCCGCGTCCGACCAGCTCGACCTCTCGAACGCCCTGCTCGCCCTGCCGGGCGAAGGCGACTTCAAGGCGGCCTCGGGCGAGGACGTGCGCAACTACGGCAATCTCCAGGGCCTCGCCGAGGCGCGCGCCCTGTTCGCGCCGATCCTCGGCGCCGCGCCCGAGAACATCGTGGTCGGCGGCAACTCCAGCCTCGCGCTGATGCATGACACGCTGGTCGACGCGCTGGTCAAGGGCGCGCCCGGCTCGCCGCGCCCCTGGGGCAAGGACGAGGAGGTCGTCTTCCTGTGCCCCTCCCCCGGCTACGACCGCCATTTCGCGATCTGCGAGGAATATGGGATTCGCATGATCCCCGTGCGCCTGACCGGCCACGGCCCCGACATGGACGAGGTCGAGCGGCTCGTCGCCGACCCGGCCGTGAAGGGCATGTGGTGCGTGCCGAAATATTCGAACCCGACCGGCGAGATCTATTCCGACGAAACCGTCCGGCGCCTCGCCGCGATGAAGACGGGCGCGCCGGACTTCCGCCTGTTCTGGGACAACGCCTATTGCGTCCACCATCTGACGCCGGCGCGCCACGGCCTCGCCGACGTGCTCGCGGCCTGCGCCGGGGCGGGCGCCCCCGACCGCGCCTTCGTGTTCGCCTCGACCTCCAAGATCACCCTCGCCGGCGCCGGCCTCGCCTTCTTCGCGTCGTCGCCGGCGAACGTGAAATGGCGCCTCGCCTCGATGGGCAGGAGCACCATCGGCTCGGACAAGGTCAACCAGCTGCGCCATGCGCGCTTCCTGCGCGACGTCGCCGGGATCGAGGCGCTGATGGACCGTCATCGCGCGCTGATCGCGCCGAAGTTCGAGGCGGTGATCGACGCCTTCGAACGCCATCTTTCAGGAACCGGGGCGGCGCGCTGGAGCGCGCCCGAGGGCGGCTATTTCATCAGCGTCGACGCCGCGCCCGGCACGGCGAAGCGCGTCGTGGAGCTTGCCAAAGAGGCCGGCGTCGCGCTGACGCCGGCGGGCGCGACCTATCCGCTCGGACGCGACCCGCAGGACCGGAACCTGCGCATCGCCCCGACCGTGCCGGGCCTCGCCGAGGTGCGCGCGGCGTCCGAAGGCGTCGCCATCTGCATCCTGCTCGCGGCGATCGAGGCGCGCGGGACGCAACTCGCCGGCAAGGCCGCCTGAGCGCGCCGTATCCCACGGCCGGATCTCGCGATCCGGCCCCTTCCTGGAATGAGCGCGAAAAGTTGAGCCGGCGGCTCGGCCTTTTGCGCTACAACCCTCGGCGATCGCCCGCAGGACCAGAACCCGCGGCCCGCGCGGGCGCCCCTCAACATGCGGCAGTCCCCATGACAGAGATTTCAGAGCCCGCCCGCAAGCGCCGTTCCCGCCGCGCCGCCGGCGACGGCGGCGTGAAGCGCGCGCTCGCCGCCATGGCGCCCTATCTCCTGCGCTACCGCGGCCGGGTCGCCGGCGTGGTGGCCTCGGTCCTCACGGCGGCGGCGGCGACGCTCGCCGTGCCGATGGCGCTGCGCCGCGTGATCGACTTCGGCTTCACGCCCGACGCCGCCGCGCTCATCAACCAGTATTTTCTGGCGCTCATCGGCGTCGCCGCGCTGCTCGCGGCGGCCTCGGGCTCGCGCTATTATTTCGTGACGACGCTCGGCGAGCGCGTCGTCGCCGACCTGCGCGAAAAGGTCTTCGCCCGCCTGACGCGGCTCGACGCCGCCTTCTTCGACCGCTCCCGCGTCGGCGAGCTGATGTCGCGCCTCACCGCCGACATGACGCAGATGCGCTCGGGCTTCACCACCACGGCCGCCGCCGCGCTGCGCAATTTCCTGCTCTTCGTCGGCGCCGCCGGGCTGATGATCTACACGAGCCCGAAGCTGTCGGCCTTCGTGCTGATCGCCATTCCGGTCATCGTGCTGCCGCTCGTCGCCTCCGGGCGCGCGGTGCGCGGGCGCTCGCGCGCGGCGCAGGACACGCTGGCCGAGGCCGCCGCCTACGCCAGCGAGGCGCTCAGCGCGGTCCGCGTCATGCAGGCCTATAACGCCGAGGACGAGACCGCCCGCCGCTACGCCGAGGCCGCCGAAGACGCCTATGGCGCGGCGCGCAAGGCCGCCTTCTCCCGCGCCAGGCTGACCGTCGTGGTCATCTTCCTCGTCTTTTCGAGCGTGGTCGCGCTCCTGTGGTTCGGCGCCCATGACGTGCTCGCCGGCCGCATGACGAGCGGGGTTCTGTCCCAGTTCCTGCTCTACGCCCTGCTCGCGGCGAGCGCGCTCAGCGAGCTCAGCCAGGTCTATGGCGAGATTTCCGCGGCCTCGGGCGCGGCCGGCCGGATCGCCGAGCTTCTCGCCGCGCAGCCGAAGATCGCCGCGCCCGCCGCGCCAAAGCCCTTCCCGACGCCGACGCGCGGCGCGATCCGCTTCGAGGACGTCTCCTTCGCCTATGAGAGCCGCCCCGACGAGCCGGCGCTCGCCCGCCTTTCCTTCGCGGTCGCGCCGGGCGAGACGGTGGCGATCGTCGGCCCTTCGGGCGCCGGCAAGTCGACGCTGTTCCAGCTCCTGCAGCGCTTCTACGATCCGGCCGAGGGGCGCATCCTGCTCGACGGCGTGGACATCCGCGAGGCCGACCCCTCGGAACTGCGCCGGCGCATCAAGTCGGTCCCGCAGGACCCGGCGATCTTCGCCGTCTCGATGGCCGACAACATCCGCTACGGCGCGCCGCAGGCGAGCGACGCGGCGGTGCGCGCCGCCGCCCGCAAGGCCGCGGCCGACGAGTTCATCAGCGCCCTGCCCGAAGGCTACGCCACCCGCCCCGGCGAACGCGGCGCGACCCTTTCGGGCGGCCAGCGCCAGCGCCTCGCCATCGCCCGCGCGATCCTCGAAGACGCGCCGGTGCTGCTGCTCGACGAGGCGACCTCGGCGCTCGACGCCGAAAACGAGGCGCAGGTGCAGGCGGCGCTCGACCGGGTGATGTCGGAGCGCACCACGCTGGTCATCGCCCACCGGCTGGCGACCGTGCTCAAGGCCGATCGAATCCTGGTGCTCGACGGCGGCGCGATCGTCGAAGAGGGCGACCACGCGAGCCTCGTCGCCGGCGGCGGCCTCTACGCCCGCCTCGCCAGGCTTCAGTTCGAGGCGGGCGCGGGCGCGGGCTTCGGGGCCGAGCAGGCGGCCGAATAGGAGCCGCGGCGAGGCCGCCGCCCGCGACGGCCGCGCGTCTCACGCCCGGCGGCTCCGGTCTCGTCCCGGAGCCGCGCGCATAAAAAAGCGCCCTTCGGGACGAAGGGCGCTTCAAGAAACGGCGAATCGGGCTGCGGCTAGTCGTCGCAGCAGCAGCCTTCGTCGTCGTCGTCCTCCATGGGCTGGAACTGTCCGAGCTTCGCCCAGAGGGTCGAACAGGTCTCGTTTCTGGCTTGCCATTGCGCCAGAAGATCGTCGAAGATCGGCGCGTCGAAGTTGAACACCTGATCGGGGCTCACCGTGATCGGCTTGGCGACGCCGAAGCGGATCGCGTAGAGCATGCCGGGGTCGGCGACATAGACAGAGTCGTCAGAGGCGGTCATCAGGACGCGTTTGAGCGGCTTGCCGCCTGAACCCTGCACCGTGACAAACTGCTGAAGCATGGAAAAAACCTCATGCGCGAGCATGACGCCGAAGCGGTCGCTCCGGACGGCGAATGCGTCTCGTCAATATTCTAGGGGGCAGAATGCGCGGACGCATTCTGCGCTGATTGCGCCGCCGTCTCTGGACAGCCGCGTCTGATGCGCGGATACATGCCGCGATTGACGGAAAATCTCAAGTCCCCGACGAAAATTTTTTCAGGCGCCGCGCCTGCGAAATCCTTTTGCGCACGCGAACATGACGGCCTCAGCCGGGGCCCTGCGCGTCGCGCATATGCAGGATGGCGAGCCCGGAGCGCGGATTGACCCCCTCGCCCGTCACGACGAACCCTTCGCGCAGATAAAACCGCAGCGCGCGCGGATTGTCGCGGTTGACGTCGAGGCGCAGGGCGCTTCGCGCGCGGGCCCGCGCGGCCGCGATCAGCGCCCGCCCCGCTCCCGTCCCCTTCGCCCGCGGCGCGACCGCGATCTGGTCGATGAAGCCGCCCGCCGGATCGACCGTGACGAATCCGAGAAGCGCGCCGTCGCGCGCGGCGCACAGCGTCAGAGCGCCGTCCGCCTCAAGGCGCGCGAGATGGTCGAGAAACCAGGCGCGCCGCGCCGGAAAGTCGATCTCCGGCATGGCCTCGGCCCAGCTTTCGACCCACAGGTCGGCGAGCGCGCCGCATTCGTCGCCGTCGCGCGGGCGCAGCCTGAGGCCGTCCGTCGTCACGCCAAATTCCTCCGCGCGCATTTTCCTATAAAAGCAGGGCCGGCGCGAGCCCGCGCCTCCGGATCGACGAACGGCCCATGACCGCCCCGCAAGACGACAGCCAAACCCCCGCCGGCGTGCGGCGGCTGACGCTCGCCGACTTCCGCTCCTACGCCGCGCTCGACCTTGACGGGCTCGGGCGCATGGTCGCGCTATCGGGCGACAATGGCGCGGGCAAGACCAATGTGCTCGAGGCGCTGTCGCTGCTGACGCCGGGGCGCGGGCTGCGCCGCGCCGAGCTGCATGACTTCGCCCGGCGCGGCGGGGCGGGCGGCTTTGCGGTTTCGGTCGAGGTCGCGGCGCGGGGCGGCGCGCTCCAGCTCGGCGCGGGCGTCGAGCCCGGCGGGCCTGCGGCGCGAAAGTTCCGCATCGACCGCGAGCCCGCCCCTTCGATCAGGGCCTTCAGCGGCCATCTGCGCGTCGTCTGGCTGACGCCGGCGCAGGACGGGCTGTTCATCGGGCCGCCGGCGGAGCGGCGGCGGTTCCTCGACCGGCTGGCGCTCTCGCTCGACGTCGACCATGGCGCGCGCGTCAGCGCGCTGGAGCGGGCGCTGCGCAGCCGCAACCGCCTGCTCGAGGAGCGTTCCGACCGCGCCTGGCTCGACGCCGTCGAGCGCGAGGCGGCCGAGCTCGCCGTCGCCGTCGCGGCGGCGCGGGCGGAGGCGACGGCGCGCCTCAACGCGCTGCTCGAACAGACGCCGCAGGCGGGCTTTCCGACGCCGGGGCTACGGCTCGAAGGCGAACTCGACCGGCTCATCGAGGGCCGCCCGGCGATCGCCGCCGAGGACGACTATCGCCGCCTCCTGCGCGACAACCGCGCGCGCGACGCCGCCGCCGGCCGGACGCTCGCCAGCCCGCAGTCGAGCGACCTGCTCGTCGCCTATGTCGAGCGCGGCGTCGAGGCGGCGCACTGCTCGACCGGCGAGCAGAAGGGCCTGCTCGTCAGCCTCATTCTGGCCCAGGCCCGTCTCGTGCGCGCCGTCAGCGGCCTCGCGCCCCTGCTGCTGCTCGACGAAATCGCCGCCCATTTCGACCCTTCCCGCCGCGCCGCGCTCTATGATCTTCTGGCCCGGCTCGACGCGCAGGTCTGGCTGACGGGGGCGGACCCTGCGGCCTTCGCCGCGCTCGAAGGCCGCGCGCAGGCGTTCAAAGTGACGCCCGGGCGGATCGAGCCGCTCGCCACGCCGGCGCACGCGCCTATATAGAAGGCCGGCGCGAAGCGCGGCGCGCGGCGTGAAGGAAGGCCCCATGGACGAGCAGGACGAGCGCCAGAGCGCGAAGAAGCCAGGCCTTTTCGGCCGCATGTTCGGCCGCCGCGACGCGCCCGCCGAGCCGCCGCAGGCGCCCCTTGAACGGCCGCAGGCGCCCTTTGAACCGCCGCAGGCGCCGGCCGAATCGCCGCAGGCGCCCCAGCAGGAGCCGGAGCCCGCTCTCGCCGCCCAGGACCCGCGGCCGGCCGCAGAGCTCGCGCCAGACCCGCCCGCCGGGCCCGCCGCGGAGGAGCCCAAAGGGTGGTGGAGCCGGCTCAGGCAGGGGTTGACCCGTTCGTCCGATTCGATCGGCTCGGGCCTCAAGGCGATCTTCGTCAAGCGCAAGCTCGACGCCGCCATGCTCGACGAGCTCGAGGACGTGCTGATCCGCGCCGATCTCGGCGTCGCCGCCGCCGCCCGCATCGCCGAGGCGGTGGGCAAGGGGCGCTATGACAGGTCGATCGAGATCGAGGAGGTGAAGGCCATTCTCGCCGGCGAGGTCGAGCGCGCGCTCGCGCCCCACGCCCGCCCGCTCGAGATCGACGCCGCACAAAAGCCTTTCGTGATTCTCGTCGTCGGCGTCAACGGCTCGGGCAAGACCACGACCATCGGCAAGCTCGCCGCCAAATTTTCGGGCGAGGGCCGCAAGGTCGTGCTCGCCGCCGGCGACACGTTTCGCGCGGCGGCGATCGAGCAGCTGAAGATCTGGGGCGGGCGGCTCGGCTGCGAGGTGATCGCGCGGGAGCAGGGCTCGGACGCGGCCTCGCTCGCCTATGACGCGATCGCGCGCGCGCGGGAGAACGGCGCGGACGTGCTGCTCATGGACACCGCCGGGCGGCTGCAGAACCGCGCCGAGCTGATGGCCGAGCTCGAAAAGATCGTGCGCGTCATGAAGAAAGTGGAGCCGTCGGCGCCGCACGCCGTGCTGCTCGTGCTCGACGCCACCGTCGGCCAGAACGCGATGAGCCAGGCGGAGATTTTCGGCAAGGTCGCCGGCGTCACCGGCTTCGTGATGACCAAGCTCGACGGCACGGCGCGCGGCGGCATTCTGGTGGCGCTCGTCGAGAAATTCGCCCTGCCCGTGCATTTCATCGGCGTCGGCGAAGGCGCGGCCGATCTCGCGCCCTTCGAGGCGAGGGATTTCGCGCGGGCGATCGCCGGGATCGAGGAGCCGGCCTAAACCAGCGCCAGCGCCGAAAGCGCGTCGTCGGGGGCCGTCCAGCGGAACGCCGGGAGCTGGTGGCGCGCGAAGGTGCGCTGGCGTTTGGCGTAGGCGCGGGTGTCGCGCTGGCTGAGCCGGATCGCCTCGTCAAGACTGACCTCGCCGCGCAGATGGGCTGCGAGATGCGGGACGCCATGGGCGCGCATGACGGGCAGCGCCGGATCGAGCCCGCGCGCGGCGAGCGCCGCCACTTCGTCGAGCGCCCCCTGGTCGATCATGTCGAGGAAACGGGCGTCGATGCGCGCGCCGAGCGCCGCGCGGTCGACGTCGAGAAAGACCGCGCGCGCCGTCGCGGGATCGAGCGGCGGCGGGCTTCTGGTCTGCTGGAAGACGGTCAGGCTGCGGCCGGTCGCCTCCAGCACTTCGAGCGCGCGCAGGAGACGCTGCGGGTCGCTCGGGCGCAGCCGCGCCGCGGCGGCGGGGTCGCGCCGCGCGAGCTCGGCGTGAAGCGCCTGCGGCGAAACCCCCTCGGCCCGCGCGCGGACCGCCGCGCGCACCGCCTCGGGCACGGCCGGAATGGCGGAGAGCCCCTGCGTCAGCGCCTTGAAATAAAGCCCGGTGCCGCCGACGAAGATCGGAACGAGGCCCAGTTCGCGCGCGTCGGCGAGCGCGGCGCGCGCGGCTTCGAGCCACAGCGCCACCGAGAAATTGGCCGCGCCGTCGACCGTCCCGAACAGGCGATGCGGCGCGCGCGCCTGATCCTGCCGGGTCGGGCGCGCGGCGAGGACGGCGAGGTCGCGATAGACCTGCATCGAATCCGCGTTGACGATCATCCCGCCGAGGCGTTCGGCGAGCCTCAGCGCCAGCGCCGATTTGCCGCTCGCGGTCGGGCCGGCGATGAGAAGGGCCGCGGGCGCCATGTTCTGACAGGCGTGTTGCGGCGCTGCGGCGCCTCCGTCAGGCGATCTCGCGGCGCAGCTCGCGCGGCAGCGGGAAGAACACGCCCTCGTTCGCCGTCGAGACCTCTTCGACATGGAGGTCGAACCGCTCGGCGAAGGCGTCCATGATCTCCTCGACCAGCACTTCCGGGGCCGAGGCGCCGGCGGTGATGGCGAGCGTGGAGATGTTCGAGAACAGGTCCCACTCCACGTCCTCGGCGCGCAGCACGAGCCGGGCGAGCCTGCAGCCGGAGCGCTCCGCGACCTCCTTGAGCCGCTGCGAGTTCGAGGAGTTCGAAGAGCCGACGACGAGCAGCGCGTCGACCGTGGGGGCGACCTGCTTGACCGCGTCCTGGCGGTTGGTGGTGGCGTAGCAGATGTCCTGCTTGTGCGGGCCGACGATCTGCGGGAAGCGCCGCGTCAGCGCCTCGACCATGCTGCGCGTGTCGTCGATCGAGAGCGTGGTCTGCGTCACATAGGCGAGATTGCCGGGGTCCGCGACCTCGAGCGTCTCGATGTCGGCCACGGTCTGCACCAGAATGATCGAGCCGGCCGGAAGCTGGCCGATGGTGCCGACGACCTCCGGATGGCCGGCGTGGCCGACGAGGAGCACGAGGCGGCCGCGCTTGTGGTGGATCTCGGCCTCGCGATGCACCTTGGTCACGAGCGGGCAGGTCGCGTCGATCGCGAAGATGGCGCGCCGCTCGGCCTCGCGCGGGATCGACTTCGGCACGCCATGGGCCGAGAAGATCACCGGCTGGCCGGTGTCGGGGATTTCGTCGAGCTCCTCGACGAAGACCGCGCCCTTCGCCTTCAGCGTCTCGACGACATATTTATTGTGCACTATCTCATGGCGCACATAGACCGGCGCGCCATAGATGCGCAGCGCCTCCTCGACGGCGTCGATCGCCCGCACCACGCCCGCGCAGAAGCCGCGCGGGGCGAGCAGGATGACGTTGAGCTTCGGCTTGCCAGTCGGTTCGGCGCTCATGAAGATCCTTTTGATGGCCATTGAGCCTGAAGCGAGCTTTAGGCCCGCCCAAAATTCTGTCAAGCAAGGGACGGACCGGGCCGAATCGCGCGGCCATGCGTTCAGGGACCATGTGTTCAGGGACCATGTGTTCAGGGGCCATGTGTTCAGGGGCCATGTGTTCAGGGGCCATGTGTTCAGGGGCCATGCGTCCAGCGGCCGGGCGGCCAGGGGCGCAAGGCCGCGCCGCCGGGAAAGGCCCAGCCATGAACGACCTCGCCGATCTCTTTCCGGGCTTCGAGACCCATTGGATCGACACCGGCCAGGGCCGCTTCTTCGCGCGGGCGAAGGGCGACGGCCCGCCGCTGCTGCTGCTGCACGGCTATCCGCAGACCCATGTCGAATGGCACAGGATCGCGCCGGCGCTCGCCGAGCGCTTCCGCGTCGTGGCCATGGACCTGCGCGGCTATGGCTGGTCGAGCGTCCCGCCGAGCGCGAAGGGCGAGGGCTACGCCAAGCGCGTGATGGCCCGCGACGCCATAGACGTGATGCAGAAGCTCGGCGCGCTGCGCTTCCATGTGGCCGGGCACGACCGCGGCGGACGCGTCGGCTGCCGTCTCGCGCTCGACGCGCCGGAGCGGCTGCTGAAGCTCGCCGTGATCGACATCATCCCCACGCTGGAGCGCTGGGAGGCGATGGATTCGGCGGGCGCCATGGCCGCCTACCACTGGACCTTCCTCGCCCAGCCCGAGCCTCTGCCCGAGACGCTGATCGGGCCGAACGCGGTCTATTACCTGAACCATACGCTGGCGAGCTGGACCGCCTCGAAGAACCTCGCCGCCTTCGACCCGCGGGCGCTGGCCCATTACCGCGCGGGCTTCAACGAGCCGAACCGCATCCACGCCGCCTGCGAGGACTATCGCGCGGGCGCCGCCATCGACCGCGACGACGACGCCGCCGACCGCGCCGCGGGGCGGAAGATCGCGGCGCCGCTGCTCGCGCTGTGGGGCGGGCGCGGCCTTGGCGGCGGCGGAGCCTCGACGCTCGACATCTGGCGGCGCTGGGCGCCGAAGGCCGAAGGCCGCGAACTCAGGGGCGGGCATTTTTTGCCGGAGGAGAACCCGGACGAGACGGCGGCGGCGCTGCTCGCCTTTTTCGCGGACTGACGCCGTTTCGGGGATCTGGCTCAGCGCCCCGCGCCGGCCGGCGCCGGCGTCGCGGACGCGCCGCCGGGCGTCGCGCCCGACTGGCCGACGCCAAAGATCTGGCGGAAGATGCCGGGCGCGATCGCCGACAGCGGATTGATGCTGAGCGAGGGCGCGGAGATCTTGCCCTCGACGCGGTAGTTGACGCCGATGAGCCCCTCATTGGTCGAGCCGCCGAGGATCGCGCCGACGACCGGGATCTGCGAGAACAGATTGTTGACCGCATAGGCCGGCACGAAGGTGCCCTTCACGTCGACCCCGTCGCGCGCGAAATCGAGCCAGCCCTCGACGGTCAGGCCGATGGCGTCGCCGTTCAGCACGCCGTCGCGCAGCACGATGCGCGTGCCGGCGCGCTCGAACCGCGCCTGCAGCCGATGGAACGCCATGGCCCCCGAATCGATGCCGCGCAGGCGCCCGTCGGCCGAGGCGCCCTCGGCGACGATGCGGCGCAGCGCCGGCTCGTCGCGCAGCACGAAGGATTCAATGGTGAGCGAGCCGGTCATGGGGTCGTCGAGCGTCAGGTCGGCGCGCAGGCGCCCGTGCTCCATGTGGCGGTAGAGGTCGGAGAACAGCAGCAGCGAGCCGGCGTCGTCGGAGAGCACGGTGAGCTGCCCGCCGCTGGTCAGATTGCCCGAGAGCGTGTCGCGGCCGAAGCGCCCCGCGAAAGACAGCTGTCTGTACTTTTCGCCGCGCTTCAGAAGCATCATCTCGAAGCCCGTCAGCGCCTGCTTGTTGTAGCCCGTCAGCACGGCCGCCCTGGCGTCGACGTCGATGTCGCGCGCGGGGCCCTGGGCGCTCGCGCCTCCCCCTGCGCCGCCCGCGCCGCCCTGCCCGGGCGAGGCGAGCATGGTCTTGAGGAACGGCCGCGCGTCGAGCGTCTGGGCGCGCAGGATCACTTTGATGGAGTCGCCCGCGCGCAGCGCGTCGAGCCGCGCGTCGTCTCCGGTCGAGAATTTGACGCTCGGGAATTTGGCCGAAAGCAGCGCGCCGTCGGCGCCGATCTCCATCTGGCCGCGCGCCTGCAGCGGCCCGGCGTCGAGCGTCACCTGGTCGAGCGTCGTCGCGCCCTCGTTCACGATCGCCGTGAACTTCGCCCGCCCCGGCCGGCCCGCGGGCTTTGAGGCGCCGGGCCAGTCGATCACCGCCTTCGCGAGGTCGAGGTCGACGTCGGCCCTCACACTGGGGCCGCCGCCGAGCTGGGCCGAAATGACGGCGCCGATCGGCCCGGTGACGCCCGGCGTGATGGAGGCGCCCTGCCGCGTGCGCGCGGCGTCGTCGAGCGTCGTCCTGACCACGCCCGAGGCCGGCTTGCCCGCGGGCTGGACGAGATCGAGCGTCGCCGGCGCGCCGAACAGGCGCCCCTGCCCCGAAGCCCTGAGCCCCGAAGGATCGACCGCGATCGTCAGCGTCGCCGCTTCGAGCGCCTCCTTGCCGATGAGGTTGGCGGCGCCGAAATTGGTCGCCGTGGCGTTGACCCTGAGCGTCGTGTCGTGCGGGCCCATGTCGGGGCCGAGCCTCAGGCCGATCTCGAGCCGCCCCGCGACCTCGCCCTGCAGCGTCGCCGGGTCGAGCGGCAGGGCGGCGTAGGGTTTGAGCGCCGGACGCGAGAGAAGCTCGCCGACGGCCTCGACGCTGCCCGAGACGTCGGCGACGATCGAGGCCGGAATCGGCCGCGGCTCGGAATTGGCGATCAGGAAATAGCCCCCCGGCGCCGTCGTCAGCACGCGGCCGCCGATCTCCATCATCGCCGCGCTCGTCGTCGTGAAGCGCGAGCTGCGGCCGGTGACATGGCCGACGCCGTCGATTCCGGTGAGCGGCGGCGCGCCGTCGAGGAACTCGACCGCGCCGCCGCTCACCGTGAAGTCGATCGCGAGGCTGCCGTCGGGCGGGGCGTGCTCGTTGCGCATCGCCTCGAGGTCCGCGCCCGTGAAGTCGAGCCGCAGCGTTCCCGAGCGCACCATGCCGTCGGGCGCGTGGTCAAGGAGATAGTTGCGCACGGGCGCGCACATGAAGGAGGGCCAGAGCCGCGTCACCACGGCGATCGGCGTCGGGTCGAGCGAGGCGGAAAGGCGCAGCCTGAGCCCGGCCGACCAGTCGACGTCGCCGCTCATCGAGAAGCCGGACTGCGGGCCGGACAGCGTGAAGCGGTCGAGCGTGAGCTTCTTCTCGTTCGGCAGCAGCCGCGCCGAAACGTCGAGGCCGTCGATCGTCACGGGCTTCTGGCGCGGCCGCTCGGGCGCGGCGACGATCGGCTCGGCGAGGCCGAACGACAGCGTGAACGGGTCGCCCTCGCGCTCCGGCAGGGCGACGAAGCCCGAAATCGCGCCATGCGCGTCGGCGGCGATGAGCCGCGTCGGCTCGACGACGACGCGCCGTTTCGCGCCGTCCCAATGCGCCCCGCCCCGGATCGATTCGACCAGCATCGGCTCGTCCTGCGGATCGTCGAAGCGCAGATAGCCTTCGCCGAAGCTGAAGCTCGCCGCGGCCTCGGACAGCACGCCGTCGGGCCGCATGCCGACGCTCGCCGCGGCTGAAAGCTTCATGTCGAAGTCGACGCCGATCGAGCGCGCCCCGGCGGCGACGAGCAGCTCGTCGATCGACAGGTCGTGCAGCGAGGCGGTGAGGCGGCGCTGCGCCCCCGGCGCGCCGCTCGCCGTCCCGTTCGCCGACCAGCGCCCGTTCGGCCCCTCGACCGACAGCGAGAAGGTGGTGCCGCTCTTCGTCTTGTCGAAGGCGAGGTCGACGCCGTTGAAGACGATGGTCTGGCCCATGGTGCGGTCGTCGATGACGATGCGCCCGTCCTTGATCGCGGCGTGGTCGACGGCGGCGATCTGGCTCGCCGGATCGGTCAGCGCGTCGATGAGAAGTCGCAGCGCGCCCGACATCTGCCGCACCAGCAGCGAGCGCGGCTTCGGCGCCGGAGCGTTCGCCTCGTTCGCCGCGCCGCCGGCGGCCGGGGCGTCGCCGAGCGACTGCGCGAGCGGCGGCGTCAGGGCGATCGTGTCGGGCTGGGCGTCGGCGCCCGAGGCCGCGGATTTGGCGAGCTGGGCGATCGAGCCGTCCGGCAAAAGCGCGAGGCGCAGCTCGACGCCGAACACTTCGAGCCGCTTCGGCGACACCTTGCCGAAGACGAGCGGCAGGAGCTCGACCGAAACCTCGGCGCGCGGCGCGTTGAGGAGGGTCCTTCCGGCGGCGTCGCGGATGCGCAGGCCGTCGGCGGCGAGCGTCGGCGAATAGCCGCGCTTCAGCATCGAGGTCTCGCCGATCGAGAAGGCGTAGCCGTGGCCGAAGCGCTGGTCGAGCGCCTTGGCGATGGCCGGGCCGAGCCCCGAGATGGTCATCGGCCCGTGTTCGAGGCGCGCGACGAGCAGCGCGCCGGCGAGCGCGAGCAGCGCCGCGAAGGTGGCGAAGCCATAGAGGCAGAGCCGCGCGGCGGCGCGGCGTCCCGCCCGGGCCGGCCGCGGATCGGCGGCCGCATCCTCGCGGCCGGACGTCTCGTCGCGCTCGACGGTCAACCGGCGGCGGCCCTTTCCGAAAGCTGGCGCATTGAACTTTGAAGCTAGGCGAATATAGAGGCCATGTCGAAGCGCGCGCCAGAGCCCGGACCGGCGCGGCGACGCCCCCCTGCGCGGCGCAGGCTCAATGGCGTCGGCCGTCACGGGGCGGCCCTCGCGGCCGCGGGCGGGACGCGCCTTTCGTCCGGCGAGGGCGTGGGAATCGCGGCTTTGATTGGTGTTTCTCTCGCGCCGAAGAAGCCTTCGATGGCGGCGCATTGCGACGAAAGGAAGGCGTCATGACCAGCGCGAAGCCGCAAGGCGCGTCTCCGGCGGAGGGCGACGCGGCGCCCGATTTCGCCCTGCCCGACGACGCGGGCGCAACGGCCCGCCTCGCCGATTACGCCGGCGAAAAGCTCGTCCTTTACTTCTATCCGAAGGACGACACGTCAGGCTGCACGCGGGAGGCCCAGGACTTCAGCCGCCTCCTGCCCGAGTTCGAAAAGGCCGGGACGAAGGCGCTCGGCGTCTCGCCCGACAAGCCGGCGTCTCACGCAAAATTCAAGGGCAAGCACGGGCTCGGCCTGCGCCTTGGCGCCGACGAGGCGAAGACGACGCTCGAAGCCTATGGCGTCTGGGTCGAAAAGAGCATGTACGGGCGCGTCTATATGGGCGTCGAACGCGCCACCTTCCTGATCGGACGCGACGGACGAATCGCCAAAGTCTGGCGCAAAGTGAAGGTCGCGGGCCACGCCGAGGCCGTGCTGGCCGCGGCGCAGGCGCTCGGCTAGGGCGTTTTCAGTAAAAGTTGCAGGCTTTTACGTTGGAAAATGCGCAGGAACAAAATGTCGGAGCGCGTTCGCGACCCGATGAAGTCCGGACGCGCTCCAGGACGCGCTTCAGGCCGCGCCCGCCCGCGCGTCAGCCGAAGGCCGCGTCATAGATCAGCTTGAGGTTGAGGCCGACGATCAGCGCGGCGATGGCGAAGGCCGCCGCGCGCGTCGGCGCGGGCGCCGTGAGTTCGCCCATCCATTTGCGCGAGGCCGTGAAGATCACGAGCGGCGCCACCGCGAACGGCAGGGCGAGGCTGAGCACCACCTGGCTCAGGATCAGCAGGCTGTTGGTCGAGCCCTCGCCGCCGAAATAGATGACCGCGACCGCGGGGACGATCGCCACGCCGCGGGTGAGAAGCCGCCGCGCGACCGGCGACAGCTTCAGCCTGATGAAGCCTTCCATGATGATCTGGCCGGCGAGCGTCGCGGTCAGCGTCGAGTTGAGTCCGCAGGCGATCAGCGCCACGGCGAAGAGCTTGGCCGCCAGCGCGCCGCCGAGCAGCGGCGCGATCAGCCGATAGGCCTCCTGCAGCTCGGCGACTTCGAAATAGCCATGCGCATGGAAGGCGGCGGCGGCGAGGATCAGGATCGAACCGTTGACGAGCAGCGCGAAGAACAGCGCGACGCCCGAATCGAGGACGGCGAGCCGGATCGCCTCGCGCTTGTCCTCGAGGCGATCGCCCACGGCCCGCGTCAGCACCACGCCCGAATGCAGGTAGAGATTGTGCGGCATCACCGTCGCGCCGAGGATGCCGAGCGCGATATAGAGCATTTCGGCGTTTGAGAAGATCGCCCGCGTCGGGATGAGGCCGCGCGCCACCTCGGCCATGTCGGGCCGCGACAGCACGAGCTCGATCGAGAAGCAGACGGCTATCACGATCAGCATGGCCACCACGAAGGCTTCGAGCTTGCGGAAGCCGAAGCGCATGAAGGCCAGCACCAGAAAGGCGTCGAGCGCCGTCAGCAGCACGCCGATTCCGAGCGGGATGTTGAACAGCAGCTCAAGGCCGATCGCCGTGCCGATGACCTCGGCGAGGTCGGTCGCGACGATGGCCGTCTCCATGATCAGCCAGAAGACGATGGCGACGGGCTTTGGCAGGGCGTCGCGGCAGAGCTGCGCGAGGTCGCGGCCGGTCGCGAGCGCGAGCCGCGCCGAAAGCGCCTGCAGGACCACGGCCATGAGGCTCGAAAGAACCGCGATGAACAGCAGCGCCGTGCCGAAGCGCGAGCCGCCGGCGAGCGCCGTCGCCCAGTTGCCGGGGTCCATATAGCCCGTGGCGACGAGATAGCCCGGCCCCGCGAAGGCGAAGAAGCGGCGAAGCCGCGATCCTCCGGCCGGAACGGCGATGCTGCCATGCGCCGCGCCAAGCGATCTTTCGGCGAAGGGAACTTTCGCCCCGATGGCTCCCGACGCGTCGTCGCGCCCCGCCACGGCTTCGGTCAATGCGCGCGCCCTTTTCGATTTGCACCGCAAAATGTAGCCGATGCTATAAATTATCCGCCGGACCATGGTCAAGCGCCCCGCGCAGCGCGCGTGGCGAGGTCGGGTCTGGGCTCTAGCCATGTCCGGGCCAGGTTTGCGACGCGAGCGCCGGCGCCGGCTCACTTTTTCTTAAATCATCACGCGAAATTTGATGCCGCGCGCCGCCGTCGCGTCCGCAAAGTCGACGCGATCGGACCGCATGTCTCGCCGCGTCGAATCGGCGCGCCCGGCGTCGGCGCGGGAGTCGTCAGGCGGGAGTCGTCAGGCGGGAGTCGTCAGGAATGTGCCTTTTCGACCACAGAGCGAAATAACTGCGCTTGACTTGACCGATAAAGAAAAAGGTCACTTTTCAAAACTATAAAACTGCACGATCTTCATCCTTAACAAGCAACTTCGGCGGCGCCGGAGTCAGGATGCGAGCGGCCGACAACGCCTTGCCAGCTCGCGCTGATCCTCCCCCCAAAGGCTGTTGGCTCTCGATGCGCCAGGCTTCGCCGCGCGCAGACGCGCATGCGCGAAGACAAAAAGCCATGCGCGAAGACACAAAGCGTTGAGGACGTGACAAACCGCACTTTTTCCCGGGCCGCCGCAGTCTATGTGTCTCGAGAGAGCCGGCGCGTGGGCGTCGAGGCTACGGTTTTTCCGGGGCTTGAAGCGGAGCGGCGGGTCCCTCATGTGGGTTCTGCGGACGAAGCGGAAGAAAATTATTTTCAGCCGCCTGCGCCCAAAGCGGATTTCGCGCGTTCTCTATGGAACGCTGGAAAAACGAGAGTGTCGTTTCTGGATCGGCGCCGCCCGGGCGGCGCCCTTTTTGTCGGAAGACTGCTGATGTTGAAGGCGGCGAGGCGCATGGGAGCCGCGGTTCTGTTGGGACTGGCGATGAGCCTGCCCCTGACGGCGATCCGCGCGCTCGAAAATCCGGGCGCCGTCCGGGCGGCCCAGCCCGTCGCGGCCCCGACGGCCGGCGGCGCGCACGCCGGTCAGGAGCGCGCGCTCGCCGGCGCGCCCTTCAAGACGCCGCGCGCCGCGCTTCGCGCCGGCCTCGATGATTTTCGCTCGGGCGCCTCGGATTCGGCCATCGCCGCGCTGAAATATGCGGCTTCGGGCGGCGAGACGCTCGCGCAATGGAAGCTCGCGACCATCTACGCCTCCGGCGAAGGCGCGCCGCACGACGACCTCAAGGCGTTCGAATATTTTTCCCAGATCGTCGAAGCCTATGACGAGGACGGCCCGAACTGGCGCGACCGCCCGCTCGTCGCCAACGCCTTCGTGGCGCTCGGCGGCTACAGCCTCGCCGGCATCCCCGATTCGGACGTCAAGCCGGACCGCGCGCGCGCCGTCGCGCTGTTCAAATACGCGGCCGCCAACTTCGGCGATTCGGCCGCCCAATACAGCCTCGCCCGCCTCTATCTCGACAATGACGTCGCCGACCGCGACGCGCGTCAGGGCGTGCGCTGGCTCTATCTCGCCGCCGAGAAGGGCCATCCCCAGGCTCAGGCGCTGCTCGGGCGCATGCTGTTCTCCGGCGAGGACGGTCTGCGCCCGGACCGCGCCCGCGCCCTGATGTGGATGGCGCTCGCGCGCGATTCGGCGTCCGAATCCGCCAAGGACGCCTGGATGGTCAGCCAATATGAGAAATCGCTCGCCGACGCGACCGAGGTCGAGCGCCAGACCGCGCTCGCCTATCTCGAAGACCATCTGAAGCGCCGCAACTGAAGCGCCGCACCCCAGGCCGGCCCGCTTTCGCCGAACGTCCGGTTCGGCGATCGTCCAACGCGACCGCGGCGCTCCGCGGGCGCCTGGCGTTTGGGCGCGCCGCGCCGGCGGCCCGTCAGCGCAGCTCGATCCGCACGGGCGCATGGTCCGACGGCTTGTCGTCGCCGCGCAGACGCCTGTCGACTTCGACCGACACGAGCCGGTCGGCCGCCTGCGGCGACAGCAGCAGATGGTCGATGCGGACGCCGTTGTTCTTCTGCCAGGCGCCCGCCTGATAGTCCCAGAAGCTGTAGACGCCGGCGGCGTCGGTCGTCGCGCGCAGCGCGTCGGTCAGGCCGAGATTGAGCAGCGCGCGGAAACGCGCGCGCGTCTGCGGCAGGAACAGGGCGTCCTGCGCCCACGCCTTCGGGTCGAAGCAGTCCTTCGGTTCGGGGATCACATTATAGTCGCCGGCAAGGACAAGCGGCTCCTCGAACCTCAGCAGCGCCTTCGCATGGGCCGCAAGCCGATCCATGAAGGCGAGCTTGTAGGCGTATTTGTCGGTCCCCGCCGGATTGCCGTTCGGCAGATAGATCGAGGCGAGGCGCAGGACGCCCGCGCCCCAGGGCAGGACCGCCTCGATATAGCGCGCCTGCGCGTCGGCCTCGTCGCCCGGCAGGCCGCGCACGACCTCGAGCGGCGCCTTCGACAGGATGGCGACGCCGTTGAACCCCTTCTGCCCGTGCACGGCGGCGGCGTAGCCCGCCGCCTCGACCTCGGCGAAGGGAAACGCCGCGTCGACGCATTTGAGCTCCTGCAGGCAGAGCGCGTCGGGCGCCTCCTCCTTCAGATAGGCGAGGAGATGCGGCAGGCGCTGGCGCACCGAATTGACGTTCCAGGTGGCGATCCGCACGCTGCCCTCTCCAAACCCGCGCCCGCTTCGCCCCGGCGCGACGGCCGCCTTTCCCAACTCGCCCGGACTCGCGGCGCGGCCTATGGCGCGCGCGCAGGGGCCGGCGCTTCGGCTGTTTCCGCCAGCGTCGCGAGCTTGGCCAGAAGGCCGTCGCGCGCCTCGGCCGCCGCGGCGGCGGCGGAGGAAGGTTCGCCCCGGACGAGGCGCGCGAAGACAACCCGGCGACCGTCCCGATCCGCCCAGCCGACGAACCAGCCGAAGGTGCCGCCGCGCGTTTCGGCGGCGCCGGTCTTGCCCCTGACGCGCCATCCGCCGGCCGCGGCGAAAGCCGGAACGATCTCCAGGGCGAGGCGCTGCGCCTGCGGCGAGGCCGGCCGGCGCAGCGCCAGCAGGGCGCGCAGAAAGCGCGCCTGCCCGTCGGGCGAAATCCTGAGCGAGGAGCCGAGCCAGGCGCGGGTCAGCGTCCATCTGCGCCGGGGTCGCCGGAAAGGTTCCGGTCGCCATAATCGAAGGCGTCGACGTAGCGCTGAAACGTCTCCATTCCGAGGGCGCGCGTCAGCTTCTGCGAATACCAGACGACCGAATTGGCGAGCCAGCTGGTCGGGTCGACGTCGGCGCGCCAGCTCTCGCGCGTGGCGGCGTATTCGGCGCGGTAGGCCAGACCGGCTCATGCGGTCCGATGAGAACCCCGGCGTCATAGCCCATGACGGCGAGCGCGATCTTGAAGGTCGAGGCCGGGCTTTCAGGCTCCTCGCAGCGCCCCTCCCGATGCAGCACGCGGTCGTCGGCCTCGACGACAAGCGTGCAAACGGGGCGCGCGAAGGCGCCGCCCGGGACGAGGCCCGCCATGAAGCCGAAGGCGAGCGCGACGGCGGCGCGCTGCGGGACGCGGACGCTCATCCGCGCGCGGACCCGGCCTGCATCAGCCGCGGCAGGGAGCCGTGGGTCAGCACCCCCTCGCGCATCAGGGCGCGTCGCAGCGGGCCGATGGCCGAGAAGGCCGCGAAGCCGAGGCTGCGCGCAAGATCGACGGGCGCGAGGCCGGCGAGGAAGGAGCGGTTCAGAAGGTCGACGCCATGGGCGCGCAGGGCGACGTCGCCGCGCCGCGCCCGGCCATAGGGCTCGAGCGCCTGCGCCGAACCGAAGTCGAGCCCGACGCCGCGCGCGTCCTCGACCGCCTGGGTCAGCGTCGCGACGTCGCGCAGGCTGAGGTTCAGCCCCTGCGCCGCGAGCGGCGGAAACACATGGGCGGCCTCGCCGACCAGCGCGGCGCGGGCGGAGAACATTTTGGGCGCGACCATGCCGGCTATGGGGGAACAGCCCGCAGGGGCTGTCGACGCGCATCGCGCCGAAAAGGCCGCGAACCTCGTCTTCGACCTCGCACGCGAGCGCCGCGTCGTCGAGCGCGCCGCGCCGGCGGGCCTCGGCGTCGGACATCAGCCAGACCAGGCTCGAGCGGTCGGGCGCGCCCTCGCGCGAGGGCAGCGGCACCAGCGTGCAGGGGCCGGCGCGGGTGTGGAATTCGGTCGAGACGGATCGGTGCGGCTTCTCATGGGCGAGAAGAACGGTCAGCGCCGTCTGCGGATAGCGCCAGCGCCGCGCCTCGAGCCCCGCGCGGCGGCGCACGAGCGACTCCCGCCCGTCGGCCGCGACGACGAGGGCGGCGCGCAGCCGCGTCCCGTCCTCGAGCGTCGCGCGCACGCAGGCGGGATCGACGATGTCGGACACGAGGCTTTCGCGGAGGTCGAGCGCCGCGCGCGCCGCGGCTTCGAGCGCGCCAACGAGCAGGTGATTCTCGACATTGGCGCCAAAGGCGCCAAGCCCGATCTCGGAGGCCGCGAAGGCGAGCGTCGGCGCCTTGAAGCGCGCGCCCGTGGCGTCGGCCATGGCGATCTTGGCGATTGGCGCGGACAGCGGCTTGAGCGTCGGCCACAGGCCGATCGCCCTGTAGAAGCGCAGCGACGATTCGAACAGGGCCACGGTGCGGCCGTTGACGCGCCGGTCGATCGCGCCCGCGCAGACGACCGAGAAGCCGGCCTGCGTCAGCGCGAGCGCGGCCGAGACCCCGGCGGCCCCCGCGCCCGCGACGAGAATGTCGACCTGCCGCTCGTCCGCCATGCGCTTCTCCGACCTCAGGCGTGTTCAGGGCCGCGGCCCCGGAGCGGCGAGCATAGTCCCGCCGGGCGGACCGATTCAATCCGGCCGGAGCGTCCGGCGCGGCGCGCAGGGTCGGCGCAAAAACGCCGGCGCTCGCGCGCAGCAGTCGTCGACGTTTCGCCCGGGAGGCGCGGGCCGCGGCGCTCAGCGCTTGTCGGTCGCCACATAGTCGCGCAGGGCGGCGCCGGTGTAGAGCTGGCGCGGACGGCCGATCTTCTGGCCCGGATCCTCGATCATCTCCTTCCACTGGGCGACCCAGCCCGAGGTGCGGGCGACGGCGAGAGCATTGAACATGGGGTGGGGAAGCCCTTCAGCGTGATGCCCGAATAGAAGTCGATGTTCGGATAGAGCTTCTTCTCGACGAAATATTCGTCCGACAGCGCGATGCGCTCGAGCTCCATGGCGACGGCGAGCAGCGGGTCGTCCTTGACGCCGAGCTCGTTCAGCACCTCATGGCAGGTCTCCTGCATGATCTTCGCGCGCGGGTCGTAGTTCTTGTAGACGCGATGACCGAAGCCCATGAGGCGGAACGGATCGTTCTTGTCCTTCGCCTTGGCGATGTATTTCGGAATGTTGTCGACGTGGCCGATCTCGGTCAGCATCTTGAGCGCGGCCTCGTTGGCGCCGCCATGGGCGGGGCCCCAGAGGCAGGCGACGCCGGCGGCGATGCAGGCGAAGGGGTTCGCGCCCGACGAGCCGGCGAGGCGCACGGTCGAGGTCGAGGCGTTCTGCTCGTGGTCGGCGTGCAGGATGAAGATGCGGTCGAGCGCGCGGGCGAGCGTCGGCTTGACCTTGTATTCCTCGGTCGGCACGGCGAAGCACATGCGCAGGAAGTTCGAGGCGTAGTCGAGGTCGTTCTTCGGATAGACGAAGGGCTGGCCGATCGAATATTTATAGGCCATGGCCGCGATCGTCGGCATCTTGGCGATGAGCCGCATCGAGGCGACCATGCGCTGGCGCGGGTCCGAGATGTCGGTCGAATCATGGTAGAAGGCCGACAGCGCGCCGACGCTCGCGACGAGCACGGCCATCGGATGGGCGTCGCGGCGGAAGCCCTGGAAGAAACGCGCCATCTGCTCATGGATCATGGTGTGGCGCGTGATGCGACGGTCGAAGTCGCGCTTTTCGTCGGCGGTCGGCAGCTCGCCGTAAAGCAGCAGGTAGCAGGTTTCGAGGAAATCGCCCTGCTCGGCGATCTGGGCGATCGGGTAGCCGCGATAGAGCAGCACGCCTTCGTCGCCGTCGATGTAGGTGATCTGGGACTCGCAGCTCGCCGTCGAGGTGAAGCCCGGATCGTAGGTGAACATTCCGGTCTTGGCGTAGAGCTTCCCGATGTCGACCACGGCCGGGCCAATAGTTCCGGTCTTGACCGGCATGTCGACGGTCGCGCCGTCAATGCTGAATGACCCGCTGGATGCGCTCATGAAGGATGCCTTCCGCAAGAAAAAGACCTGACGATCTCCAGATCTTTATGAAGAGGGGAGATGTGCGGCGACAGGTTTTAACAACCTCTGATTTACGCCATGCGCTTCCTATCCCAAGCCAAGCTGACGTTCAAGCGGGCCCGCTCCGCTTAAAGCGTCCTTAACTATTCCATGAGCGCGACGGCCATTCGCCGCTGCCAACGCGCCCGGAGCCGAAAATACGCGATCACGCGGCGCGCATGACTTTAACCCTTCGGGCGTAAGCGCAGGCGCCTCGCCGCGAACCGGCGGGAGCGCGCGCCGCGAAGCGATGGCAGACCCGCCGCCCTCTCGCAGCAAGCGCTCCACCCGACCCCGCGCCTCAGGCCGCCGCCTGGTCCTCGAGCCGGCCGACGCTCTCCTCGCGGCCGAGCACGGCGAGCACGTCGAAGATGCCCGGGTCGCGCGCCCGGTCAAAGCCGCGCGCAGCGGCTGGGCGATCTCGCCGAGCTTCACCCTGGCCGATTTCGCGTAGTCGCGCACGACCGATTCCGTCGAGGCCGCGGACCAGTCGTCGAGCGCCTTGAAGAGAGGCAGCACGCCCATGATGTGGGCGCGGCCGCCGCCCGCCAATATGTCCTGCGCCTTGACGTCGAGCGGCAGCGGCCGGCGCGCGAAAAGATAGTTCGCGCCGTCGAGCAGCTCGATCAGCGTCCTGGCGCGCTCCATGAGGCCGGCATGGCGGCGAGCAGCGCGCGCAGGCCGGCGTCGAGCGCGGCGACGCGCGCGTCGCCCTCCGGCAGGAAGGGCAGCGTCGCCTCGAGCGCGGCCAAAAGCTCCGCGTCGGGCGTCGCGCGCATGTAATGGGCGTTCATGTTCTCGAGCTTGGCGAAGTCGAAGCGCGCCGCCGAGCACCCGACATGCTCGAGGTCGAAGGCCTCGATCATCTCCTGCGTCGTGAAGAATTCGCGGTCGCCCTGGCTCCAGCCGAGCCTGACGAGGTAATTGCGCAGCGCCTCGGGCAAGAAGCCCATGGCCCGATAGGCGTCGACGCCGAGCGCGCCATGGCGTTTCGAGAGCTTCGCCCCGTCCGGCCCGTGGATCAGCGGAATATGCGCCATGTCGGGCGCGCTCCAGCCGAGCGCGTCATAGATCTGCATCTGCCGCGCGGCGTTGGTCAGATGGTCGTCGCCGCGGATGATCTGGGTCACGCCCATGTCGCGGTCGTCGACGACCACGGCGAGCATGTAGGTCGGCGCGCCGTCGGAGCGCAGCAGCACGAAATCGTCGAGGTCCCGGTTGGCCCAGGCGACGCGGCCCTGCACCTTGTCCTCGATCACGGTCTCGCCGTCCTGCGGCGCCTTCAGGCGGATCGCCGGCCTGACGCCGGCCGGCGCCTCCGCCGGCGAGCGGTCGCGCCAGCGCCCGTCGTAGCGCGGCGGGCGCCCCTGCGTGCGCGCCGTCTCGCGCATCTCGGCGAGCTCCGCGGGCGTGGCGTAGCAATGATAGGCGCGCCCCGCCGCGATCAGGCTCTCGGCGACCTCGCGATGGCGCGCGGCGCGGCTGAACTGATGCACGACGTCCCCGTCCCAGTCGAGGCCGAGCCACGCGAGCCCCTCGAGGATGGCGTCGATCGCCGCCTGCGTCGAGCGCTCGCGGTCGGTGTCTTCGATGCGCAGCAGCATCCGCCCGCCGTGACGGCGCGCGTAAAGCCAGTTGAACAGCGCCGTGCGCGCGCCGCCGATGTGGAGAAAGCCGGTCGGGGACGGCGCGAAACGGGTGACGGGGGTCGCGGACATGGCGGCGCTTGCTACTCCTGGTGGACGATCGGGCCGCGGCGCTCTCGCCGCGCGCGGAAAACGGCCCCAACCGCCTCATTTCTCAACCAAATTCTCACTCCCGGCGAAGCTTGGCCCTATCGCCCGGAAGCGGCTCGTGTAACATAGTTCGCCGCAAAGAGCAGGACGTTCGCGCGAGGCGCGGATTTATCCCGACGCGCCTTGCCGGAGACCGGCCTTGACGACGCCTTCAGACGCCTCGCTCGCCGACGCTTCACTCGCCGACGCCGCGCTCGCCGGTCATGGCGCGTCGCCCCGGGCCGGCCTCGCCGCGCTTCGCCAGGCGTCGGCGCGCGGCGCAGGGGCGCTCGCGCGCCTCTATGCGCAGGCGTTCGAGCAGGAATGCGCGCAGCGCCGCCTGTTTTTGTGGCTGCCCGTCTGCGTCGGAGCCGGCGCGGTCCTGCATCTTGGCGCCGACCGCGAGCCCTCGCTCCCCCTCCTCCTGCTGCTCGCCTGCGCCGCGGTCCTCTGCGCGCGGCTTGCGCGGGAGCGACGCTTCGCCTTCATCCTGTTCTGCGCCGCGGCGGCCGTTTTCGCGGGCGGGGCGGCCTCGGCCTGGCGCACGGCCCGCGTCGCCGCGCCGGTCCTCACCCGCACCACGGTCGCCGAGGTCGAGGGCTTCGTCGAGCAGATGGACTTCCGCCGCTCCGGCGCGCGCTTCGTGCTGCGCGTCTCCTCGGTCAGGGGCCTCGCCCCCGGGGCGACGCCCTATCGCCTGCGCCTCACCCTGCGCCGCGCCCCGCCGTTCGAGGCCGGAACCTATGTGAAGCTCAAGGCGCGCCTGCTGCCGCCCTCGCGCGCGAGCCTGCCCGGCGGCTATGATTTCGCGCGCGACGCCTTTTTCGCGCGCATCGGCGGCGTCGGCAACGCGCTCGGGCGCGTCGAGGCCGTTGCGCCGCCGCGGCCGATGGGGCTCGGCCTCGCCCTTTCGGCCGCGCTCGACCGCGGCCGCAACGCGCTCTCGCGCCGTATTGACGCCGTGCTCGGCGGCGACGCCGGGGCGATCGCCGCGGCCATGGTCACCGGCAAGCGCGACCTTCTTTCGGAGGAGGCGCGCGAAACCATCAGGGAGGCCGGCGTGTTTCACATCATCACCATCGCCGGCGTGCAGATGACGCTGGTCGCGGGCATCTTCTTCGTCGGCTTCCGCCGCCTGCTGGCGCTCTCGCCGACGCTCGCGCTGCGCTATCCGATCAAGAAATGGGCGGCGCTCGCGGCCATGGGCTGCGCGATCTTCTACGATCTTGCGACCGGCTCGCGCGTCGGCACCGAACGCGCCCTCGTCATGACGCTGATCATGCTCGGGGCCGCGCTGTTCGACGCCCAGGCCTTCACCATGCGCAACCTCGCCTTCGCGGCGCTGTTCGTGGCGCTGTTCGAGCCGGACGCCCTTCTCGGCGCGAGCTTCCAGCTGTCCTTTGCGGCGGTCGCCGGGCTCGTCGCCGTCTATGAGGGGCGCATGGCCGCGAGAGCCGCCGCGTTTGAAGAGGCCCGCGCGCTCCGCGTCAGGCCGCCGAGCGGCGGAAACGTCGCCGCCGCGGCGCTGCGTCTCCTGCGCGAAAAGACCAGCCATGGCGTCGGCGGGGCGCTGTTCGCGACCTTCTGCGCGACCGCCGCCACGACCTCCTTCATGACCTATCATTTCCATGAATTCAGCCCCTATGTGCTGATCGGCAACCCGCTGACGCTGACCGCAATCGAATTTTTCGCCGTGCCCGGCGCCCTGCTCGGGACCGCGCTCTATCCGCTCGGGCTCGACGGCCCGGTCTGGCGCTTCGTCGGCTTCGGCGTCGATCTCGTCATGGGGGCGGCGCGGATCATCGGCGCCCTGCCCGGCGCCTCGCTGCATCTGCCGGCCTTCGCGCCCTGGTCCCTGCCCTTCCTCGCGCTCGCCGTGCTCTGCGCGACGCTGTGGCGCACATGGGCGTTCCGGCTTCTGAGCCTGCCCCTGCTGGCGCTCGGCGTCGCCGGCGCGCTGTCGGGGCCGCGCCACGACCTCATCGTCGCCGCCGACGGCTCCGCGCTCGCCTATCGCGGCGCCGACGGAAAGCTGTCCGTGCTGGCCGCGCGGCCGAGCCTGTTCGCGGTCGAGCAATGGCTGCGCGCCGACGCCGACGCCCGCCCGCCCGCCGCGGCCGTGCGCAAGGAGGCCTGCGACAGGACCGCCTGCGTCGGGCGCCTCGCCGACGCCCGCGCCGTCTCGCTCGTCGTCGACCGCGCCGCCTTCGCCGAGGATTGCCAGCGCGCCGACGTGATCGTGACGCCGCTGTTCGCGCCGACGGGCTGCGCCGCGCCGCTCGTGATCGACCGCGACGGGCTGCGCCAAACGGGCGCGCTCGCCTTCCGCCTGACGCCGCAGGGGCTCGTTCCGACGCCGGCGCGCGCGCCGGGCGAGGACCGGCCCTGGTCGCCCGCCCCGCCGCGGCGCTGGGGCGTGGCCGAACGCGCGCCCGCGCCCCGCTTCATGGAGGAGGGCGCCGAGCCGACCGGTTTCTGGCGCGACGAGGGCGCGGCCTCGCTCCAGCTCTCCGACTCCGACGACGGCGCGCCGCCGCAGTGACGGCGGCGCATTGCGGCGGCGAGGCGGCGGCTTCGCGGCGGCGGATACAAATTTTTAAGGTTAAAATGGAACAAATCGCACAGGCTCAGCGTCGACTGGAGCATAGAGTCGTCCTGTTGAGTTCGAGCCTTGGGGGGTGTTCCGAACATGTCGATCCGTCTGTCGATCCGCTTGGGATTTTTCGCCGCTTCCGCGTCTGTCGCCCTTTTCGCCGCCGGCGGCGCGCAGGCGTTCGACGATCTTTCGGCCATGGGGCGCGAGCCCGCGCAGGGCGCGCAGCAGGCGAGCCTGTCGACGGAGCTTTCCCGCGCCGTCCAGTCGACCCGCGTGCTGGTGCCCGATCCGACCGAAGAAAAGCCCGGCGTGATCACGGTCGACACGAAAAACCGCTATCTCTACCTGTCGCTCGAAGGCGGCAAGGCGATGCGCTACGACGTCGGCGTCGGCCGCGACGGGTTTGAATGGCAGGGCCGCGCCTATGTCGGCCGCCGCGCGCAATGGCCCGGCTGGACGCCGCCGGCCGCCATGCTGAAGCGCCGCCCCGACCTGCCGAAATACATGGCCGGCGGGATCGACAATCCGCTCGGCGCGCGCGCCATGTATCTCTACAACGGCGCGGGCGACACCATGTTCCGCATCCATGGCACGAACGAGCCCGACACCATCGGCCAGGCGGTGTCGTCGGGCTGCATCCGCCTGCTCAATGACGACGTGGTCGACCTTTATGACCGCGTGAAGGTCGGCGCGCCGGTCAACGTTCTCTAAAGCGTCTTCAGTAAGAGTTGCAGACTTTTACGTTAAGAAAATGCGGAAAAACAAGATGTTGGAGCGCGTTCGCGAGTTGATGAACGCCGAACGCGCTCCGGTCAAACGGCCCGCTCTCCCCGACGCGGCCCCGGGGCGCGCTTTTTTGGCGCGCCCCTTTTTCTTTGGGGCGCGTGTTTCTTTGGGGCGCGCCGCGCTCAGGCGGCGGCGGGGGCGCCCGAAGGATCGAAGACCAGCCGGCCGAGCGGGCCGATCCCGCCCTCCGTCGCGCCGCGCGAAAACCCCCTGATCTCGTAATCGCGGCCCGTCCCCTCGATTTCAAAGACGTGATAGGCGGCGCACTGGCGCGCGGCGGTGCGCGCCGACGAGGCGGACGGCGCGCCGACGACCGGAATGCGCCCGCGCGGCCCTTCGAGATAGCGCACGCTGGCCTTGTGGTTGTGGCCGTGCAGGATCAGCTCCGCGCCCTGCCGGCGCAGCATGTCCGAGAAGTCGCGCGCGTCGATCAGCCCGCGGGCGAGGCTCGCCGGATCGATCTGCGGCGGATGATGCAGCAGCACGACGCGCACCAGATGTTCGCGCCCGCAGCGCGCCAGAATCGCCTCGGCTTCGGCGATCTGTCGTCGGCCGAGCCGGCCCGAGGCGATGAACATCGGCGTCGGCACGGCCGACGACAGGCCGACGACCGCGACCTTCCCGCGCACGCGCAGATAGGGGTAGCGGCGCTCGCGGTCGGGGTCGGTTCCGCCCGTGGTCCAGGGCGCGAAGGCGCGGGCGAGGTCGGGCAGCGAGCCGCGCACATAGGCGTCATGATTGCCGGGCACGAAGCTGACGTCTTCCGGCGCGCCCAGCCCTTCGAGCCAGCGGCGGGCGGCCTGAAACTCGGCCGGCAGGCCGAGATTGGTGATGTCCCCGGTCATCGCCACATGGTCGGGCGACTGCGCCCGCATGTCGGCGACGATATGGGCGAGCACGCCCATGTCATGCACGAGGTGGCGGCCGCGCCGCCAGTTGAAATAGCCGGTGGCGCGCTTGCCGAGAAGCTCGCGGCGGCGCAAGCTCGGCAGGGGTCCGATGTGGGGGTCGGTCAGATGGGCGAGGCGAAAAGACACGCGCGCCACTATCGGCGCCGGCCGCGCCCCGTCAAGACGCGCCGATGATCACGCCCGTCGCGAGCACGATGGCGCCGCCGAGCACGATCTGCAGCGCGGCCTTCAGGAAAGGCGTGTCCATGTAGCGGGACCGCACATAGGCGATGATCCACAATTCGACGAACACGATCGCGGAGGCGATGGCGGTCGCCGTCATGAAGGCGTTGGGCGTCGAATCCGGCACGAGATAGGGCAGCGAATGGCCAAGCCCGCCCGCCGCCGTCAGCACGCCGCAGACGGCGCCGCGCGCGACCGGCGAGCCGCGCCCGCTGATGCGCCCGTCGTCGGACAGCGCCTCGGCGAAGCCCATGCTGACGCCGGCGCCGAGCGAGGCGGCGAGGCCGACGAGAAAGGTCTGCCCGTTGTCGCGCGTGGCGAAGGCCGCGGCGAACAGCGGGGCGAGCGTCGAGACCGAGCCGTCCATCAGCCCGGCGAGGCCGGGCTGGACATATTGCAGGATGAAACGCCGCTTCTCGGCCTCGATCTCCGCCGTCCCCGCCGGCGAGACGGAAACCGCGCGTTCGAGCTCGGCGGCGAGCGCCTCATGGCCCTTTTCGTCCCTGGCGAGCATCATGAGCAGGGCGCGGGCCTGCGGATCCTTGACCTTCGCCGCCGCCGCCTCGTAGAAGCGCGCGGTCTCCGCCTCGCGCGCCTCGGCCTCGTGGCGGATCGCATGCAGCGACAGGTTGCGCGTCAGCCAGATGGGCGGGCGCCGCACGAAGGAGACGACGTCCGCCTTGCGCAGCGGCAGGACCGTCTGGCCGAAACGCGCGCGATAGAGGTCGAGGAGCTTTTCCTTATGGCTCCGCTCGGTTCCGGCGACGGTCTCGAACATCGCCGCCGTGTCGGGATAACGGTCGCGCAGATCCTCGGCGAACAGCCTGTAGACGCAATTGTCCTCGTCCTCGGAGGCGATCGCGAGCGACAGGATTTCGCGTTCGGAGAGATCTGTGAATTTTTTCATCGGAGCCTCTATTATAGAACAGTTCTAAAATGAATTTTATGGCATTGCAAAAGCCGCGTCGCTCTTCTTTCCTGCCCGCCGTCGCAGTCCAAGCCGTCGAGCCATGCCAGACCTTTCGCTCGCCCTGACGCCGCAGGGCCCCGCCGACGCCGCCGCCATCGAGCGGCTCGACGAGCGCGCCTTCGGCCCCGGCCGCTACGCCCGCTCAGCCTATCGGCTGCGCGAGGGGCTTGAGCCCGACTATGCGCTGTCTTTCGTGGCGCGGGTCGGCACGCTGCTCGTCGGCGCGAACCGCATGACGCGGATCCGCTGCGGCGAGGCGCCGGCGCTGCTGCTTGGGCCGCTCACCGTCGATCCGGCGTTCCGCTCGGGCGGCATCGGCGAGGCTCTGGTCCTGAAGTCGCTTGAGGCGGCGCGCGAGGGCGGGCACGCGCTCGTGCTGCTGGTCGGCGACCTGCCCTATTACGAGCGCATGGGCTTTCGCCGCGCCCCGCCCGGCAGGCTGCGCTTCATCGGCCCCGTGGATCCGGCGCGGCTCCTTTATCGCGAACTCGTCCCCGGCGCGCTCGCGGCCGCCGGGGCGCGCGTGCGCCGCCTGCGCGCGCGATAGGCGCTTTTCGCCGTCGCGCGCCTCGCATGGGGCGTCCGGGGCGCGGCGGCCGGGCGGATTGAGGTCCCCGTCGCGCGGCAGGGCGTTTCGCCGCGCTCTTCGGCGGACGGACGGAAATCCGGGCTTTCGCGCGGCGCGGCCCCGAACTCCCGCGCTTTCGCGACACGCGGACGAGGCCGGAGCCTGCGCCGGTTCCGCCCCAAAATCCTTACGCGGCGCGGCGGCCGGGTTCGGACGGGCGGCGCGGGCCGCGACGCCGCTTGTAACGCTTTTGTCGCCATGCTAAGTGCGCCGCAGCCACACGCGAGGGCGGCCCGAAAGCCGCGCTCGCATCCGCCCCCGCGCTACGCGGAGGCAAAGACGGAGAGGTGGCAGAGTGGTTGAATGCACCGCACTCGAAATGCGGCATGGGCGCAAGTTCATCGGGGGTTCAAATCCCTCCCTCTCCGCCATCAGCTTTATCTAATCATCTGAATTAATTTATAGATTCCGTCTGGCGTCTCCATCGGGCCGACGTCCGAATCGCGCCCGCGTGCGAAAGGCGCGCGGGTCGAGATCTTCCATGCGCCCGCTGCAGCCGGCGGCCTTCCCGCACGGGCGCTGATCGGCCGTTCCGCGACGAAGGCGCGTCGTTGCGCCTCAACCGTCTGCGCCGCCGTCTGCCTCCGGCTTTGATCGACGCGTCCTGCGCCGGGCGTTCTTTCGCTCGAGGCGCGGGAGACGCGGCGGCGGCGGCGAAGCCCGTTTCGCGCGGCGCGCGACCGTTAGTCCAGCGCCGTCCGTGGCGCCGTAGCGACATCTGCGTGAATTCGGCGTCGCGGGGTTCTGGGTGGCGGCGCAGGCCGTTCCGGCAGGTCAGCCGTCATGTTACGAAGGGCGCTCGGAAGGCGCGCATGATCGGGTTCAGGAGACGATTTAAAACGTTCGGGATGGTCGCGACATGCGCGGCCATTTACGCGCTCGTCCTCCAGATCGTGCTGACGAGCGCGCTGGCCGCCAGCCTGCCGGTCGGTTTGGCCGACGGCGGCCTGTGGCGTATCTGCGTCGGCGCCCCGGCTGTCGACGGCGCCGCCGACAGCGCCCCGCTTCCGAAATATCACTGCCCGCTCTGCTTCTGCCGCATCGACGCGGCGTCGTTTGCGCCGCCGCCGGCGAGCCTCCTGATCGACCGCTTCGCCATCGAACTGCGGTTCGAGATCGCCCTGGAGAGCGGCCGCCGCGCCGGCGGGCCGCCCGAGTCCTGCCAGCCGCGCGGCCCGCCGATCGCCGCCTGACGCCGCCTCGCGCGGCGACCCTTCCAAATCCCGTCCATTCTCGTGAACCGCCGCAATCGGCCGCGCGCCCGCGCAGGCCATGCCGCGATGGATTTCGCCATGACGACCCCATCCATTCTCCGACTCGACAAAGCGCTGCGCGCGACAAGCGCGATCATCGGCTCGCTCGCTCCGCTCATCTGCTTCGGCGCGCTCGGCGCGACGTCGGCCTTTGGCCAGGACGCTCCAGACCTTCCGCCCGTCGTCGTCGAACCGATGGCCAACCCCGATGGGCCGCCGATCGTGCAAACCACGGCCGGTCCCGTGCAAGGCTACCGCGCCCTCACCGCGACGGGCGCGACACGCACCGAAACGCCGATCCAGCAGATTCCCCTGTCGATTGAGGTCATCCCCCGTTCGGTGATCGACGACCAGGACAATCTCTCGGTCGCCGAGACGCTGCGCAACGTCAGCGCGACGCAGGGCACAAACCCGCTGCAAACGCCGGCCTTCACCTCGGTCTACATCCGTGGCTTTCCGGCCCAGCAATGGGTCGACGGCTTCACCAATCTATATGGCGGCGGCGACCGCGACTCGCTGATCAATGTGGAGCGGATCGAGGTTCTGAAAGGGCCGAACGCCATTCTTTATGGCGGCGGCGCCGGCGCCCCGCTCGGCGGCGTGGTCAATCTCGTCTCCAAGCTGCCGATCGACAAAGCCTTCGCCGAGCTCGGCTTCACCTTCGGCAGCTATAATTTCGTCCAGCCCTATTTCGACGTGAACACGCCGGTCACGAAGGACGGAACCGTCCTGTTCCGCATGACCGGCGAATACACCTCGTCGAACTCCTTCGTCGACGTGCTCGATCTGCATCGCTATTCGTTCAATCCGACCCTGACCTTCACCAATAAGTCGGATACGACGCTGACCATACGGGCGAGCTTCACGAACTGGGAGCAACAGGAATATCAGGGCTTGCCCGCGACCGGCACGGTGACCGGCTCGTTCCGCCTTAATCCCAACATGTATATCGGGCCGCCGAACATGCCGCCGTCCTGGTCGCGCACGCAGAGCGTGACCGCGATCTTCGACCACAGCTTCGACGAGACCTGGTCAACCAACATTCAGGCGCGTTTCGCTCATACCCAGTTCAAGGAAATGGCGCAGAGCTTTTCGGCCGGCTTCGATTTCGCCGGCAATGCTCCGGCGGCGGCGCCCTCGTACTGGAATCTGCTCAATATCGCCATGCATCAGGAGGAGACGGAAGGCGAGATCGTCGCCAACGCAAAGGCGAAATTCAAGGCGGGCCCAACGGACAACACGATCCTGTTCGGCGCCGACTTCAGCTATCTCTATGACAATAGCGACATGTGGGGGAATCTCAACGACATCTTCACGCTCGGCTATGTCAATCTGCAGAGCCCGGTCTATCCGCCGTTCACCGATCCAGTTGCGGGACCGCAGAACGCCAACGTCATGATCGACGGCCACAACACCTACACGACGGCCGGCGTCTATGCGCAGATCCAGTCGACGCTGTTCGAGCGAGCGCATTTCCTCGGATCGCTAAGGCTCGCCACGCTCCAGATCGACAATTCATATCCGCTTTCCATGACTGAACAGACGCAGGACGCGACGCGGCTCCTCCCGCAGGTCGGCCTCCTCGTCGATCTCTTCGGCGGCGTCTCGGCCTATGCGAGCTATTCGCAAGGCATGAAAGCCAATCCCTGGTTCATCTACACCGGCGCCGCGCAGCCGGAATTTTCCCGGCAGGCGGAGGTCGGGCTGAAATTCGATCTCGGCCATGGCTTCACCGGATCGACCGCCCTGTTCGAGATCAACCATACGGGCGTTCCGATTTCGGTTGGTCCGGTCATTGGCGGCTTCGGCCAGCAGCGCTCGCGCGGCGTCGAGGCCGATCTTCTGTGGCAGCCCAATCGCAATCTGCAGGTGCTTGGCAGCTTCGCCTTCATCGACGCGACGCAGGTCAACGACGTGCCCGGCGTCGCCGCGGCCGGAAACCGGCTCAACATCGTGGCGCCGACGTCGGGCCGGATCTGGGCGAACTACACCTTCGATCCGGGCGTGCTCGACGGGTGGAGCACGGGCGTCGGCATGTATGCGGCCTCGAGCGCCTATGTCGATCCGGCCAATGTCTACAAGACGCCAGGCTATGTGACCTTCGACGCCAAGCTCGCCTATGAGACGGCGCATTTCAAGGCCTCGGTCACCGTCAAGAACCTCGCTGGCGAGCGCTTTTTCGTTCCCTATAACTACTGGGGCGGCCGCGTCGCCGTGGGCGAAGGACGCGGCGTCTTCGGCAAGCTCTCGTGGACTTTTAACTGAGGAGGGGCGAATGGCTTTGACGCGTCGCGATCTTGCTCTCGCCGGGCTCATCTCGCCCTTGATCGCGGCGGCGTCAAACGCCCGCGCCAATGGGGCTTCGGACAGCGCGCCCGACTTGCCGGTTCATGACATGTCGGGGATGCCGCCCGGGTGGATGGGAAGCGAGAAGATCGCCATCCTGATCTATCCGGAATTCACGGCGCTTGACGCGCTCGGGCCGCATTACATGTTCACCAATCTCATGGGCGCGACGACCATGATCGTGGCCAAGACCCACGATCCCGTGACGAGCGACGCCGGACTTGTCCTGACCCCTTCGGCGTCGTTCGACGAATGCCCCGAGGATCTCGACATTCTATGCGTTCCCGGCGGATCGCGCGGCACGCTCGCCGCCATGCGCGACGACGTGACGCTGCGCTTCCTCAAGTCGCGCGGAGGGCGCGCCAGATATGTGACGTCCGTCTGCACCGGATCCTTGCTGCTTGGCGCGGCGGGCTTGCTTGACGGCTACCGGGCGACCTCGCACTGGACGGCGCGCGCGCTGCTGCCCGAGTTCGGCGCCATTCCCGTCGACGCGCGCGTCGTGCGCGACCGCAATCGCTTCACCGGCGCGGGCGTCACCGCGGGACTCGATCTGGGGCTCACGCTCGTCGGCGCGCTGCGCGACCGCGCCTACGCCGAAGCCGTGCAGCTCATGGCGGAATACGCGCCGCAGCCGCCGTTCGACGCCGGAACGCCGCAGACGGCGCCGCCCGAGGCGACAGCCCTTCTCGAAGGCATGATGACCGACTTTCTGACGGAGGCGACGAAGGTCGGACGCGACGCCTTCATCCGGGCGCGCGCATTGTGAGCGGGCGCGCCCACAGCTCTGTCAGGCAGATCGCGCAGCCCTGGCTGCTCGAACAGGCCGGCGAAGGCTCCCGCCACGTCGGCTTCGATCCCGCGGCGCCGGCGCGCCTCAAGGCGCAGGAGCCGGGTTGTCAGACGCGTATCTCGAAGAGGCTCCGGAAGGCCGGGCTTGTCCCCGGTCACGGATCGAGACGCAGCGTCTCACCCGCCCCTTTAAGCGCAAGACATTGAGCGAGATCCGCGCGCCTTCCTCCACCACCGGCCCTGGCGGGCGTGTTTTCACGATTCAGGGCGCTCAATGAGGGGGGAAACGGCGCGTCAGAGCGATGCGCGCGGTTCGGGCCGCAGGGCGATTGCCGTGTTCATCGCCGTCACGGCGAAGTTCCAAACCCACGCCGCGTCGCAGGCGATGACCTCATCGTCATAGAAGGAAGCATCGAGGAGCGTGCGGGTGAAAAAATACCCTGCATCCACCCGATCATATGCTGCGCTTCAGACGGGCGAAGCGTTCGGCTTGCGACGTCAGTCGCCATGTGTCCGTAGCCTGCGCGACGCAACGCCAGAGGCGCAAAATAGTCGACCGCCGCCTGGGCAAAAAAATCGGCGCGGCGGCGCTCTTGCCTGTCGCCGTCCCTCTTCGCCCGTTCGCCGTCGCCGTCCTGCGACCACGAGAAGGGAGTGTCGTTCGGCATGTCCGTTCGTGCAAGTTCGGCTTCGAGCGCTTGGCTCAACGGGAGCGGCATGGCGTCGTCGCAGAAGAACAGGCCCTGGGCGAAGCTGGCGACGACGTGGCTATGGGCGAATGGCTTGAGGACGACCGGACCCTCACGCAGGGCCCCAGGGGCGACAGGGGCGCCGATTGCGCACAATCCGGCGCCAACGCCGGAGATCAAGAACTCGCGGCGGCCAGAGACCGGGCGCATTATCTTATCTCACTGAAATTATATTAGAAATTACCATCTTATCGGCTCCGGCGCACGCGCGCAGGCTCCAAGATCACGCCTTCCTGAGCGGCGGGACGCTCCCCGCCGGCGGGCGTTCCTGTCGATCCGCCGGCGCGCGACGCCGCCCCGGGCGGCTCAGGGCTTGAGGAGCGGGCGGTTAGCGCGGCGTCGCGGGCCCTATGGCGCGGGCTTCAGAAAGGGATAGGTCACGCCCGGAACGATGCTCCAGACAGCCGGATCGAAGCCTTGGGGAAGCGCGGCCTTGAGCTGCTGCGTGGTGAGTCCCGCAGCCGAGAACTGGCCCGTGTTGGCCCAGAAGCCGGCGGCCTGCGTCGTGGCCTCGACGTCCCAGTAGGCGGTCGAGACCGAACCCGTATTCGAGCCGACGAGGCCGCCGGCGGCGCCGTCGGCGAAATACGCTATCGTCGAAGAGACGACCCCGGCCGCATAGACGGCCTCGACCACGCCGCTGTTGCGCCCGATGAGGCCGCCGGCGACGGGGCGCGCCGAGGTCGCCGGGTTGCCTCCGACCGCGGTGTCCACATAGGCGGTCGCCTGGGCGCGCGCGTAAGAATTCAGGATGGAGCCCGAATTATAGCCGACGAGGCCGCCGGCGTCGGCCTGCGCGAGATGCGCCCCGGGCACGACGGGCCAGAAGAAATCATTGAGGTTGACGGCGGTGGCCGACGCCGGCCCGAGCGCATAGGCGCGTTCGATCGCGCCATAATTTTCACCCACGAGCCCGCCGCCCGAGGCGTGTGGCGACGTGAGGTCGAGGCCTGTCGTCTTGACCGCCATGGCGGCCGCGCCGCCCGTGGCGTAGGACTGGCTGATCAGGCCCGAAGCGGCGTTGATCCCGACGAGCCCGCCCGACGCCACGAACGGGGCCTGGCAGCAGGAGCGCGAGGCTTTAGCCCATGTCGCGCCGTCGGCGTGAGAGCGGAGGATGGAGCCGGCGTTGAAACCGGCGAGGCCGCCCGCGGCGACGCTGACGTTCGCCGCGGCGGCGGGGTCGGCGACGACATAGAAGAAGACGCCCCCGGTCGCGGACGAGTCGCGCACGACGCCGTCGTTGCGGCCGACGAGGCCGCCGGCCATGAACGGCGTCGCGCCGGCGTCATAGCCGATGGCTTCGGGCGTGACATCGACGGCGCCCGACGCGTCCGAGCCCTCGATCAGCCCCGTGTTGGTCCCGGCGAGGCCGCCGAACCGCCACGGCCCGACGGCGCCGTTGAGGTCGCGGCCGTAGCTCACCGTCGCCGCGGCGTGAGACTGGCGGATCGCGCCGTCGTTGCGGCCGACGAGGCCGCCGAGATCGACCTCGCCCACCGGCGTCGAGCTGGCGCTGGGGCTCGAAACCGCGCCGGAGAGCGACGCCGCGTTGACGATCGAGCCGGAGTTCCACCCGACGAGGGCGCCGGTGTGGAATTGACCCATGACCGAAGCCGACGCCGAAGCGTTCTCGACGAGGCCGGCGTTCGTGCCGACGAGCGCGCCGACGCGGTCATAGCCGGTGACCGAGGCGACGGCGAGTTCGATGTTTTTCACCACGCCGCCCACGCCGACATAGCCGAACAGGCCGACGTTTGACGTAAACGGCCGGTAGATCCCGAGATTCGAGATCTTGTGGCCGCCGCCGTCGAACGTTCCCGTGAACTGCGGCGCCCAGGTTCCGATCGGCACGAAGCCGTAGCCGAACCAGGGCGCGCCCGCCGCCGTTCGCCACATGTCCGAGCGGTCGGTCTGCGCCGCGCCGAAGTCGAGATCGGCCTTGAGCGCATAGGCGGCCGCGGGCGCGAGCGCCGCCAGCTGGAGCTGATGCAGGTTGACGATGTCGGTCGCATATTCGGACAGGAGCATCGGCCGGGTTCCGCCGGCCTGACCGCCGGCGTTGTTGAGCGTGCCGCCATTGTCGACGATGACCCAGCCCGAGGCCCCGGGCGTGGTCCCGAAGGTCCAGCCGGCGAAGCTGGCGGTCTTGAAGAATGCGTCGGTCGAAAGGCCATTCGCGTCGAAGGTCCCGGCGTTGACGGCGACGCCGCCGATCTGGCCGGTGGTCGTCTTGTCCCAATAGGACTGCGTGACCGCGCCCATGTTGCGGCCGGTGAAGCCGGCGGTCGCGGCGACGCCCCGGCCGACCGCGCCCGTCGCATAGGCCTGCGAGATAAAGCCGAAATAAGCGTCGCCGTTCGTGTCGACGAGGCCGTTCGACCCCGCAAAGCCGCCGACGGCGTCGCCCCCCGCGCCGGGCGCGACCGTGACCGCGCCGGTCGCATAGCTCTGGCTGACGACGCTGAGCCCCACAGGCGCGCCGGCGGCCGACCCGAAGTTCGCGCCGACGAAGCCGCCGACCTGTCGCGAGCCGGGCCCGGCGGAGACCGCGCCCGAGGCGTAGCTTTGCGTGACGACGCTGTGCTGCGTCGTTCCGTTGGAGCCGCCGATGTTCGCGCCCACGAAGCCGCCGACCTGCCGCGCGCCTTCGCCCGCAGTCACGGAGCCCGTGGCGTAGGACTGGCTGATCGTCTCGTCATAGTTCAGGCCGGCGAAGCCGCCGACCCGGTTCGCCCCGGCTCCGGCGCTGACGGGCCCCGAAGCGTGGCTTTGCGAGATCCGCGTATGGAAATTCGACCCGACGAAGCCGCCGACGTCGGTCGTCACATAGGTGGGGAGGCTCGGCGCGCCGGTCACGGCGCCCGTCGCGTAGGACCGCGCGATGGCGCCCCTGAACGTCGCGCCGACGAGGCCGCCGACCTCGGAATAGGCGGTCGCTGCGCCCGTGGCGTAGGAGTCCGTGATCGTCCCCGACTGATTGGTCCCGACGAGGCCGCCCACATAGAACGAGCCCACGTCGGAGCCGGTCGCGGTCCCTGACGCATGGGAGCGCGCGATCAGGCCGTCGTTCTCGCCGACGAGGCCGCCGACGGTCCGCGACCCAAGGGCCGCGCCCGACGCATGGGAGTCGACGATCGAGCCGGCGTTCTGACCGACGAGGCTTCCCGCCCCCCAGATGCCGCCCGTCACGTCCATGCTCGACCAGGACTGCGATATGACGCCGCCATTGTATCCGGCGAGCCCGCCGGCGACCGCGACGTCCTCCGTCGTGGCGGCGGCGCCGTCGACGACGCCGAGATGCGTGACGACCCCCTGGCCGCCGACATAGCCGAACAGCCCCGCATGGAAATAGTTTTCCGTCGTGGCGACGGAAAAGCGCGCCACGCTGTTGCCGAGCCCCTCGAATTTTCCGTTGAACTGCGCGGCGTAGCCCGGCGCGATCAGGGCGCGCCCATGGCTCGCGCCGCCCGCGTCGACGGGCCGCGCCAGGGCGTAGGCTCCAGACAGGTTGGCGTTGACCCCGGCGAGGTCGGCCATGGAGTAGAGCAGCGCATAGGCCTGCCCGTTCACGCTCAGCGCCTGTCCGGCGTTGGGCGCGCCCGTATACTGGACGCTCGCGCCTTCGCCGAAGGAGATCAGCGGCAGGCCCGCAACGGCCGGGTCGAAGGCCGCGATCAGCGACAGCTTGCCGGCCCCCGAGATGGTTATGGGGGCGTCGATCGTGACGGCGTTCGCCGCGTCGAGCGTCAGCCTGTTGGCGCTCGCCCACGAAATCGGCGCGGCGACGGCGATGTCGCCGGCCTGGCTTCCGGCCGCCGGCGTCGCCACGGTCACATTGGCCGTGGCGAGGCCGGACGAGATGGCGGCCGCCTCGGCCGTTCCGATCATGAGGTCGGTCGGGTCGATCAGCCAGTTTCCGGCCGCGCCCTTCGGCGCCGCGGCGTCGATCTTCGCGGTCAGGAAATCGACGCTCGTTCCCGAGGTCTCGATAAAGCCGCCGTCGCCGCCCTGCGCGCCGCCCCGCGCCGACAGCGCGCCCTTAACGCTCGCCACGCCCTTCGAGACGATCGAAACCGCGCCGCCGTTCCCCGCGTCGGTCGCGTCGGCCTTCAGCCTCGCCGCCGCGCCGGCCGTCGCCGATTTTTGCGCGGCGACCGTGATCGCGCCGCCGCCCGAAGCGCCCGAGACGTCGACGGCGCCGAGAATTTCGAGCACGTCGCCGGAGAGCGTCACGAGGCCGCCCCCCTGCGCAAAGCCGCGCGCCGCGGCGCGGCCGGACAGCCTGACGCTTTCGCCCGAGAGCGCGATCGCGCCGCCTCTGGCGCCCGAGGCGTCAAGGCGCCCCGAAACCGCGACGGCGCGGCCCGAAATGGCGATGGCGCCGCCGGCGTGCGTCCGGCCGCCCGACACGCTGAGCCGGCCCGAGACATTGACCGCCCCGCCCGGCCCGCCGCCGATCACGATCGCGCCCGAGCGGCCGGACACGCTGCGCGCCTGCACGACGCCCGACAGGTTCACGGCGTTGCGCGCCGCCTCGCGCGCGGTCGCGGCGGTCATCACGACGCGCCCGCCATTGGCCCTGATCGTCCCCGAATGGCGGATCAACGCCTTGTCGCCGCCAGATTTCGTCGGCATCGCGACCTGAAGGAAGCCGTCGCCAGAAAGATCGAGCGTCGCCATCTCGCCGGAGCCGAAGCCGACGCGGCCGAGCGGGGCCTCGATCACGCCGGCGTTCGAGACCGTCCCGCCGATCAGCGCGGCGTAGCCGCCCCGGCCGATGTTGATCGTTCCGGCGTTCGAGACCTCGGCCGAAGCGCCCGAGCCCCTGAAGGCATATTTGCCCTTCCTGAAATCCTCGTCCGTGATCGCGAGCGTCGAGGCGACGAAGCCCGCGGCGCTGACGACGCCCGTCGCCGTGATGGCGATTCCGTTGGGATTGACCAGGAACACCTGCCCGTTGGCGTCGAGCCGGCCGGCGAGGGTCGAGGGCGCCGACCCCGTCACCCGGTTCAGGATCGCCGCCGTCGCGGACGGCTGCTGGAACGTGACCGAACCGGCCTCGCCGATCGAAAACCCCTGCCAGTTGACGATCGCCGTCGGCGACCCCTGCCGCACGACGAGCGACTGGGCGTTCGGAGTCGACAGGGCGACGGACCCCGAGACCACGTTCGCGCCCGTCGGCAGCGCCTGCGCCAAGGCGGGCGACGCCGCCGCCGTCAGCGCGGTGGAAGCGAGCAGGGCGGAGCCGAGGCCGGCGACATTGCGAGGCATGACGCTCTTTCAATGAATGAATTAAAGCCGGGAAACGCCATTATATCTCATATGTGATTCATCAAAGCACGGCCGCATGACGGTTTCAACGCCGGCGTGGCCCTGGCGCGTGGCGGCGAACGCCGGCGCGCCGCCACGCTCTATCGCCCTGTTTCTTTACGCGAACGCCTGCGCCCTTCGCTGAAGCCGCCTTAAAGCTTCAGGGAGACCGCGAGCATGAAACGGTCGCCGCCCTGCGGACGGGCCTCGAAAAAGCCGCCGCTTCCCCCCCCCCGCCGGCCCCATTCAAGCGACAGCGAGCCCGCGGCGAAGCCGCCCTTCTGCACGCCCGCGACGCGCAGCCCGAGCCCATAGGCGGCGGCGCGCCGGACCGCGCTCTCAAGCTCGGTCGGCCGGGCGAAGGCGGTCGCGCCGACCGCGCCGAACAGATAGGGCGACAGCGTGACGACGACGCCGTCCGCGGCCGGAAGATTCCAGGGCGAGGCGATCTCCGCGCGCAGCGCGACGCCGGAGTCGCCCTGGACCGTTCCGGCGTCGAAGGACGAAAGCCCGGTCGGCGTCGCGAGGCCGATCTGCTCGCTCTGCGGCAGCGCCTGCCCGAACGAGGTCTGGGCGCGGACGAAGCCCGCGACCGACAGATGCTCGACGACAGGCTGCGCATAGGAGGCGAACGCGTCGATCTTTGAAAAGCTCGCGTCGGCGAACTGCCGGGTCAGCGGAACGGGCGCGTCGGCGGGCTGCGTCCCGCGCGCGCCGAGCCCGTCGAGCCCGAAGGAGGCTGTCGCGCGCGCGGCGAGCACGCCGCCCCAGGGCGCCTCCCAATTGCCGTCGCCCGTCAGCCGCATGACGCGCAGGCGGTCGCGCGCGAGCGGAATCGAGCCCGCGGCGACGACGAGGTTCTGGCGCTCCTCGACGGCGTCGAAGGAGATCTCCCCGTTGAGGTTGAGCGCGCGGGCGCGGACGAAGGGATAGCGCAGCCGCGCCGAAGCGCGCGTGAAGCTTGAGGCGCGGGAGACGCCTTCGGTCGGGATGGCGTTGGCGCGCGCCTGCGTCGCCTCGAGGTTGAAGCTCGCCCCGTCGGCCCCGAGCGGCAGGACGAGGCCCGCCGCCAGCGCCCTGTTGCGCGGAGTTTCATTCAGAAAGCCGTATTGGCCCGCGTTCGGATCGCCGGTCGCGCGCAGATAGACGAGCTCGCCGAGGCCGAAGACGCCATTGAGGTCGAGGCCCGTCCCCAGGCTCCAGCGCCCGAGCGAGGCCGAAAGCGAATTGTCGACCGAGACGAGCCCGCCCATGGGCTCATAATTCGCCTCGACGACGAGGACCGTCGCGCCCTGCCCCGTCCCGGGGGCGAGCGTCGAGCGCAGCAGAACCCCGGGCGCGTCGCCGGCGAGGAGAACGCGGCGCTCGATCTCGGCGAGCGTCAGGCCGCGCCGGCCGGCCAGCGGCGCGAGAACGGCTTCGACCCGCGCCCGCGCGCGCTCCGGCACGCCCTGCGCGTCGACGCGCTCGATGAAGCCGTCGACCACGACGAGCTTCAGCCGGCCGCCGTCGACGAGGGTCTGCGGCGGCAGGACCACGCGGACGAGGACGAAGCCCGCCTTCGCATAGGCCGCTTCGAGCGCGCTCGAAGCGGCGAAAATCTCCGCGCCCGAAACGCGCCGGCCGACCAGCCGCGCCGCGACGGCGCGCCCGGCCTCGTCCATGCCGGCGAAGGCGTCTTCGACGTCGACGCCCGAGAGCGTGACGAAAAGGCGGTCGGCGCCTTCGGGCGCGGGCGCGGCTTCGACGGGCGCGAGCGCCGCGCCGGCCGCGGGACGCTCTTCGGGCGGCCGGAACGACTGTGGCGTGATCTGGCTCGCGGTCTGGGCGAAGGCTCCGGTGGCGGCAAGAGCCGCTATGGCGAGAACCATCGCGCCCATAAGCGCGCGGCGGCGCGGGGCGGGCGCCAGAGCGCCGTCGAGCCTCGCCGCGTCGCCTGCCCGATATCTCACTTCGGCGCCCCTGCGGCGGCCGTCTCGTGGACGCCCGCCCTTCGGACGCATCCTGGGGCCCGCGGGCGAAAATGCCAAGCCCCCGCGTCAGGCGCCGGGCTCGGCGCCTTTCATGTCGTTTGGATGCGGCATGGAGATGATGTTGTAGCCGGCGTCGACATAATGGATCTCGCCGGTCACGCCGCTCGAAAGGTCCGACAGGAGATAAAGCGCCGCGCCGCCGACGTCGTCGATGTCGACCGTGCGGCGCAGCGGGGCGTGCGTCTTCTGGAAATTGAACATGAAGCGCGCGTCCGTGATGCCCGCTCCCGCGAGCGTGCGCACCGGCCCGGCCGAAACCGCGTTGACCCTGATCCCGGCGGGTCCGAAATCGGCCGCGAGATAGCGCACGCTCGCCTCGAGCGCGGCCTTGGCGACGCCCATGACATTGTAGTTCGGCATGACCCGGGTCGAGCCGCCGAAGGTCAGGGTCAGCATCGACCCGCCGTTCTGGGCCATCAGCGGGGCGGCGCGGGCCGCCGCCTCCGTGAAGGAGAAGGCCGAGATGGTCATGGTGCGCTGGAAATTGGCGCGGCTCGTGTCGGCGTAGCGGCCCTTGAGTTCGGCCTTGTCCGAGAAGGCGACGCAATGGACCAGAAAATCGAGCGAGCCCCAGAGATCGCGCACGGCCGCGAAGACCGCGTCGAGCGAGGCGAGGTCCTCGACGTCGCAGGGCAGGACGAGATGCGAGCCAAGCTCGGCGGCGAGCGGCTTCACCCGCTTGCCGAGCGAGTCGCCCTGATAGGTGAAGGCGAGCTCGGCCCCCTGCGCGTGCAGCGCGCGCGCCGCGCCCCAGGCGATCGAATGATCGTTGGCGACGCCCATGACGAGGCCGCGCTTGCCGGCCATGAGCGGCGCGCGGAAGCGCTCCGGCGCGCCGCCGCCGGCGTCAGGCGTCGACATGCTTGAAGACGAGCGAGGCGTTGGTGCCGCCGAAGCCGAAGGAGTTCGAAAGCACGGCGCGCAGGGCGACATTGTCGCGGCGCTCGCGCACGATGTCGATGTCGGCGAAGGCCGGGTCGAGCTCGTCGATATTGGCGCTGGCGCAGATGAAGCCGCTCTGCATCATGAGCAGCGAATAGATCGCCTCCTGCACGCCGGTCGCGCCGAGCGAATGGCCGGTCAGCGATTTCGTGGCCGAGACCGGCGGCGCCTTCTCGCCCGAGCCGAACACGGTCCGCAGCGCCTCGATCTCCTTGAGGTCGCCGACGCCGGTCGAGGTGGCGTGCGGGTTGACGTAGTCGATCGGCGCCCTGACGCCTTCGAGCGCCAGCCTCATGCAGCGCGCCGCGCCCTCGCCCGAGGGGGCGACCATGTCATAGCCGTCGGAGGTCGCGCCATAGCCGGCGATCTCGGCGTAGATCTTGGCGCCGCGCGCCTTCGCCCGCTCATATTCCTCGAGCACGACGACGCCCGCGCCGCCGGCGATGACGAAGCCGTCGCGGTTCCTGTCGAAGGCGCGCGAGGCGGCCTTCGGCCGGTCGTTGTAATTCGACGACATGGCGCCCATGGCGTCGAAGAACACCGAAAGCGTCCAGTCGAGCTCCTCGGAGCCGCCGGCGAACATGACGTCCTGCTTGCCCCACTGGATCATTTCATAGGCGTTGCCGATGCAATGATTGGAGGTCGCGCAGGCGGACGAGATCGAATAGTTGACGCCCCTGATCTTGAACCAGGTGGCGAGCGTCGCGGAGGCGGTCGAGCCCATCGCCTTCGGCACGGCGAAGGGGCCGATCTTCTTCGGCCCCTTGGCGCGGGCGATGTCGGCGCCTTCGACGATGGTGCGCAGCGAGGCGCCGCCCGATCCCATGATGATGCCGGCGCGCTCGTTCGAGACCTCGTCAGGCGCAAGGCCGGAATCGGCGATCGCCTGCTCCATGGCGACATGGTTCCACTGACCGCCCTGGGCGAGGAAGCGCAGCGCGCGCCGGTCGATCATCGCCTCGGGCTCAAGCGTCGGCATGCCATGGACCTGGCTGCGGAAGCCGAGCTCCGCATATTTTTCGGCCCGCACGATCCCCGAGCGGCCCTCGCGCAGCGAGGCCAGGACTTCCTGCGAATTATTGCCGATGGACGAAACGACGCCCATTCCGGTGACGACGACGCGTCTCATGCTCTCCTCGCTCCCGCCTGGCCCCCGCTTGCGGCGTCAAGGCCGCCTCGCTCGGCGCGGGCCGTTCTCCTGGTGAAATTTCGCCTCGCCGCCGCCAGAGCGCCGGCGTCGGCCTCTCCGGCGCCGCCGGACGCGCCGAAATCGTCTGGATTCGCGCCTCGGACGGCTTTACGCCGCGGCGGCCGCGCCAAACAGGCCGACGCGCAGATCCTTCGCCTCATATATGCGGGTTCCGTCGGCCTCAAGGAAACCGTCGGCGACGCCGAGCACGAGCTTCGTCCTGAACACGCGCTTCAGGTCGACGCCATAGACGACGCGCCTGACCGACGGCAGCACCTGGTCGGCGAACTTCACCTCGCCGACGCCGAGCGCGCGGCCCTTGCCGCGAAGGTCGAGCCAGCCGAGATAGAAGCCGAGCAGCTGCCACAGCGCGTCGAGCCCGAGGCATCCGGGCATCACCGGGTCGCCCTTGAAATGGCAGCCGAAGAACCAGAGGTCGGGCTTGATTTCGAGCTCGGCGCGGATCATCCCCTTGCCGTTCGCCCCGCCTTCCTCCGACAGCGCGCTGACGCGGTCGAACATCAGCATCGGCGGCAGCGGCAGCTGCGGATTGCCGGGGCCGAACAGCTCCCCGCGCGCGCAGGCGATCAGGTCTTCATATTCGAAGCTGCTGCGCCGCTCTTTGCCTGTGCTCACTCTCGCCAACCTCTTTCCGCCGCGGCCCCCTAAAGGGCCTTGCGCCCCTTTATCGACCCTCGCGCGCTCGCGTTCGACTCGTCGCGCGCCCGCGGCGCCCGGCGCGGGCGGCCGCAAAGTCGCGGCGTTCTAGCACAGGCCTCGTCCAGCCGAAAGCGCCCCGCGTCCGCGCAAGGCCGCGCCTCCCTTACTAAAAAGCAATCTTCAAAACGCCCCGAATCGGCGCCCGACCCCTTAATTTCAATCGGCGAAGGATCCATATCCGACGTTCAAGGCGGCGTGAGCCGTCCGAAGTCCAAAGCGGGGAAGAGGAGACCATGAGGATCCGCCAAAAGACGTTCATCTGGCTCGTCGCGCTGGCTCTCGCCGGCGGCGCCTCGGCCGACGCCTTCGCGCGGGCCGGCAAGGGCGGCTCCTTCGGCAGCCGCGGCGCGCGCACCTTCGACGCGCCCGCCGCGACCGCGACCGCGCCGCGCGGCGGCTCGGCCTTCGAGCGCTCGGCGACGCCGAATCAGGGCCAGTACACCCCGAACTTCGGCAATCAGGCGACGCAGCGGCGCGGCGGCATGTTTTCGGGCATCGGCGGCGGGCTGCTCGGCGGCCTTCTCGGCGCCGGCCTCGTCGGCATGCTGTTCGGCCACGGCTTCGGCGGCGGCCTTGGCGGAATCATGTCGTTCCTCGGCCTGCTGCTCCAGCTCGCGCTGCTGTTCTTCATCGTCCGCTTCGCGCTGAACTATTTCCGCAACCGCCGCCCGGCCATGCAGGGCGCGGCCGGCGGCCCGGCGCCCTCGCCCTTCGGCTTCAACCGGCAGGGCGACGGCGCTCCGGGGAGCGCGCCGGGAGGCGGCGCCTTCGGCGGCCTGTTCGGCGGCGGGCCGGGCGCGGGCCCCATGGCGGGTCCCATGGCGGGCCCGATGAACGGCCAGCGCCCCGGCGCGCCCGTTCCGCAGCAGAAGCTCGACGTGACGGGCGCCGACTTCAGCGCCTTCGAGCGCCGCCTGCAGGACATCCAGAAAGCCTATTCCGACGAGGACCAGGCCCGCCTGCGCGCCCTCGCCACGCCCGAGATGGCCTCGAATTTCGCCAATGAGCTCAACGACAACGCCGCCCGGGGCGTGGTCAACCGGCTCTCCAGCGTCGAATTCCTGCAGGGCGACCTGTCGGAGGCCTGGCGCGAGCCCGGCGCCGACTACGCCACCGTCGCCATGCGCTTCTCGCTGGTCGACGCGACCTATGACCGCGCCACCGGCCGGCTCGTCGGCGGCGATCCGGCCAGTCCGCAGACCGCGACCGAGCTGTGGACCTTCACGCGCCGGCCGGGCGCCGGCCCCGACGCCTGGGTTCTTTCCGGCGTGCAGCAGGCCTGAGTTCAGACGGCCCGCGGCCGGGTCAAAATGCAGCGATCGCCCGAATCCGCTTGCGGTTCGGGCGATCGGCCGTTAAGAACAAAAAAAGAACACAGGTGATGGGATAGTGGGGAAAAGCCGTCCGGCGTCCTGCGCGGACGCTTGCGGTTCTCTATAGTCGCGACCCCGGACCGCGACGGGCGCGGAACATTTTGGGAGCGTCACATGGCGGGCAGCGTCAACAAGGTCATTCTCATCGGCAATCTCGGCCGCGATCCCGAGACGCGCCGGATGAATTCGGGCGACGCTGTCGTCAGCTTCAGCCTGGCCACGACCGAAAGCTGGCGCGACAAGGCCTCGGGCGAGCGCAAGGACCGCACCGAATGGCATAACATCGTGATCTTCAACGAGAATCTCGGCAAGATCGCGGAGCAGTACTGCCGCAAGGGCTCCAAGGTCTATCTCGAAGGCCAGCTCCAGACGCGTGAATTCACCGACAAGGACGGCAACCAGCGCAAGGTCACCGAAGTCGTGCTGCAGCGCTTCCGCGGCGAGCTCACCCTGCTCGACAGCCGCGGCCGCGGCGACTCCGAGGAGCGCGGCGGCTATGAGGAGCCGGGCTTCGGCCGCTCCTCGCCGATGGAGCGCCCCGAGCGCGCCTATGAGCGGGCCGAGCGCGGCGAGAGCCGCCGTCCGGCGGGCGCGGGCGCGGGCCGCGCGGCCGACATCATCGACGACGACATCCCCTTCTAGGCGGCGGCGGCGGGCGACGCTTCGGCCGGTCCGCCGCGTCGCGGGATAATCCCCTGTTTTAAGACGCTTTCCGGCGCGGCGGCGGCGGGCGGCGGCGCTGGCCTTTCGCGGCGCGCCCGCCTATAGTCGGCGCGAAGCCTTCGAGCCGCGCCAAGCCGTCGCGGCGTTTTCCTGGATCAGCTCAGTTTTGGCCGACAACGACGCAAGAGAGCCGGGCGCCCCCGGCTCCGACATCCGCCCCGTCTCCATTTCGGACGAGATGCGCCGCAGCTATCTCGATTACGCCATGAGCGTGATCGTCAGCCGCGCGCTGCCCGACGTGCGCGACGGCCTGAAGCCCGTGCACCGGCGCATCCTGTTCTCGATGAACGAGAACAACCACACGCCGGACCGGCCTTACGTCAAGTCCGCCCGCATCGTCGGCGACGTGATGGGCAAATACCATCCCCATGGCGACGGCGCGATCTATGACGCGCTCGTGCGCATGGCGCAGAATTTCTCGATGCGCCTGCCGCTGATCGACGGCCAGGGCAATTTCGGCTCGGTCGACGGCGACCCGCCGGCGGCCATGCGCTACACCGAATCGCGCCTCGCCCGCCCGGCCATGGCGCTCCTCGAGGACATCGACTTCGACACGGTCGACTTCCAGCCGAACTATGACGGCAAGGAGTCCGAGCCCGTCGTCCTGCCGGCGCGCTTTCCCAACCTGCTCGTCAACGGCGCGGGCGGCATCGCCGTCGGCATGGCGACCAACATCCCGCCGCATAATCTTGGCGAGGTGATCGACGCCGTCGTCGCCCTCATCGACGACCCGACCCTGTCGATCGAAGAGCTGATGGCCTATGTGCCCGGCCCCGACTTCCCGACCGGCGGGGCGATGCTCGGCCGCGCCGGCGCGCAGTCGGCCTATCTCACCGGGCGCGGCTCGGTCCTGACGCGCGCCAAGGTCGAGGTCGAGACCATCCGCAAGGAGCGCGAGGCGCTCATCGTCACCGAGATCCCCTATCAGATCAACAAGGCGAGCCTTGTCGAGAAGATCGCCGAGCTGGTGCGCGAGAAGAAGGTCGAGGGCATAGCCGACCTTCGCGACGAATCCGACCGCGACGGCATGCGCATCGTCATCGAGCTGAAGCGCGACGCCGTGGCCGAGGTGGTGCTGAACCAGCTCTGGCGCTTCACCGCGCTGCAGTCGAGCTTCGCCTGCAACATGATCGCGCTCAACGGCGGCCGGCCGGAGACGCTGACGCTCAAGGACTTCCTCTCCGCCTTCGCCGATTTCCGCGAGGAGGTCGTCACCCGCCGCACCAAGCACCTGCTCGGCAAGGCGCGCGACGCCGCCCATCTGCAGGTCGGCCTCGCCATCGCGGTCGCCAACATCGACGAGGTGATCCGCCTCATCCGCCAGTCGCCCGACGCGGCCGCGGCGCGCGAGGCGCTGATGGCGCGCGAATGGCCGGCGCATGACATGGCGCCGCTCGTGCTGCTCATCGCCGATCCGCGCCATGTGCTGAACGAGAACGGCCATATCCGCCTCTCGGAGGCGCAGGCCCGCGCCATTCTCGAATTGCGCCTGCAGCGCCTGACCGCGCTCGGCCGCGAGGAGATCGCCGAGGCGCTGAACAAGCTCGCCGCCGAGATCGCCGACTATCTCGACATTCTCGGCTCGCGCGAACGGCTGTTCTCGATCGTCAAGGAGGAGCTGCTCGCGGTCAGGTCCGCCTACGCGACGCCGCGCCGCACGATCATCCTCGACAGCGCCGCCGGCGTCGAGGACGAGGACCTGATCCAGCGCGAGGACATGGTCGTCACCGTCTCGCATCTCGGCTATGTCAAGCGCGTGCCGCTCGCCACCTATCGCGCCCAGAAGCGCGGCGGCAAGGGCCGCTCCGGCATGCAGACCCGCGACGAGGATTTCGTCGCGAGGCTGTTCGTCGCCTCGACCCATGCGCCCGTGCTGTTCTTCTCGTCGCGCGGGCAGGTCTACAAGGAAAAGGTGTGGCGGCTGCCGCTCGCCGCGCCCCAGGCGCGCGGCAAGGCGCTCGTCAACATCCTGCCGCTCGAACAGGGCGAGCGCATCACCACCATCATGCCCCTGCCCGAGGATGAAGCCGGCTGGGCCGCGCTCGACGTGATGTTCGCGACGACGGGCGGCGGCGTCAGGCGCAACAAGCTCTCCGACTTCGCCCAGGTCAATCGCGCCGGCAAGATCGCCATGCGCCTCGACGACGGCGAGGAGATCGTCGACGTGCAGATCTGCGGAGAAGGCGACGACGTGCTGCTCACCGCCGCCAGGGGCCAGTGCATCCGCTTCCCCGTGCCGGAGGTGCGCGTGTTCAAGGGCCGCGACTCGATGGGCGTGCGCGGCATTTCGCTCGGAGCCGGCGACCGCGTCATCTCGCTCGCCATCCTGCGCCACGCCGAGGCCGACGCCGGCGAGCGCGCCGCCTATCTCAAGATGCGTCGCGCCGTCGCGGGCGAGGCGTCAGCCGAGGCGGAAGACGCCGAGGCCGGCGCCGAAGACACGGCCGAGGACGCCGCCGCGGGCGCGCTGAGCCCGGAGCGCTACGCCGAAATGTCGGCCGGCGAGCAGGTCATCCTGACGCTCTCGCGCAACGGCTACGGCAAGCGCACCTCGTCCTATGAGTACCGCATCACCGGGCGCGGCGGCAAAGGCGTCGTGGCCATGGCGGTCAACGCCCGCAACGGCGAGCTCGTCGCCTCCATGCCGGTCGAGCATGGCGACGAGATCATGCTGGTGACGAACGGCGGCCAGCTCATCCGCTGCCCGGTCGAGGGCATCCGCGTGGCCGGACGCGGCGCGCAGGGCGTGATCGTGTTCAACACCGGCCCCGACGAGCGCGTCGTGTCGGTCGAGCGCATCACCGAAGAAGACGCGGCGCGCGCCGAGGCCGAGGACGACGCGCCGCCGCAAATCGGCGACGAACCCTCCGGCGACGAACCCTCCGACAGGCCCTGATGCCGCCCGACTCCCCGCAGGGAAAGGCGCGCCTCGCGGCCGTCGCCCGCCGGCGCGCGTTCGCGTCCCTGACGGACCGCGACGCGCTGCGCGACCCGCTGCTGTCGGTGCTGACGGTGCTGCTCGCCATTTTGATCTTTGGCGTCGTGCCCCTGCACGCGGCGCAGATCCTCGCCGCCGAAGGCTATACGGTGGTGCTCGCGCTCATTCTGGCGAGCTGCGCCCTCGTCCAGTCGCGCCGCGTGGGCGTCGTCGTCATCATCACGGCCGGCGTCCTGCTGTCGACCATGGCGATCGTCCTGCGCAGCCACTCGCCGTCCGACCTCGACCTCTACCTCGACGGCGCGGCGACGAGCATCATCTCCGGCGCGCTGATCATGCTGGTGACGGCGGCCTCCTTCGCGCCCGGCCCCATCACCATCCATCGCGTCAACGGCGCGATCCTGCTCTATCTGACCCTTGGCATCGGCTTCGCCGGCGCCTTCACGATCATCTGCGTCGCCTCGCCCGGCGCGATCCGCGATTTCGACGTCGGGAACCAGCGCACGGTCGCGAGCACGGCGCTCTATTTCAGCTTCTCGACGCTGACCTCCGTCGGCTACGGCGACCTGACGCCGGTCCATCCGCTCGCGCGCTCGTTCGCGACGCTTGAGGCGATCATCGGCCAGCTCTTTCCGGCGACGCTGCTCGCGAGCCTCGTGACCATGCACATCGAAAGCCGGCGCCGCCGGTGAGGCTCGCCCGGCCAGTCAGCGACGCGGCGTCAGTTGCGCCGCGCGACGCGGATCTGATAGCCGCCGTCCTCGGCGCGGGTGAAGATTTCGTCGACCTGGGGATGGCGCACCGGATCGCCCGACGTGTCGAGCAGAAGGTTCTGCTCCGAGACATAGGCGACATATTCGGTCTCGGCGTTTTCGGCGAAGAGGTGATAGAAGGGCTGGTCCTTGCGGGGCCTCACCTCTTCGGGAATTGACTGCCACCATTCCTCGGTGTTGGAGAAAACCGGATCGACGTCGTAGATGACTCCCCGGAACGGATATTTCCGGTGCTTGACGACCTGCCCTATGCCGAACTTTGCAATCAGCGGTTTCATCGGATCACGTCTGCGGCGGAAATGCCCAGGGGAAGGGCGCGAAGCGGACCATCCGGACCTTAAGCAGGTACAGGCGCGTGGCTTTCATGTCAATCGCGCGACGCGGCAAGACGCCGCGGCCGGCCCTCTCCCGGCCCCTCCAGATGCTTGACGCCGAAGGGTTTTTCTGGCTCCCGAAGGTGTCCGGCCGCCCGGCCGGCGCCCTTCCGGCGCGAATGGGGACGTCGCAGTCTTGAGCAAGATTTCGCCAGAACTTCTTTCCACCGCCGAAATGGCCGAGGCCGACCGGCTGACCATCGCCGCGGGCGCGCCCGGCGCGCGGCTGATGGAGAACGCCGGCGCGGCCGTCGCCGCCGAGGCCGGCCGCCTCGCCCCGCGCAAGAGCCGCGTCGCCGTGCTGTGCGGCCCCGGCAATAATGGCGGCGACGGCTTCGTCGCGGCGCGTCTCCTGAAGGCGCGCGGCTTTTTTGTGACGCTCGGCCTCCTTGGCGCGCGCGACGCCCTGCGCGGCGACGCCGCCGGCGCCGCAGCAGGCTTCGACGGGGAGGCGCTCGCGCTCGACGCCGTCGATTATGAAGACGCCGACCTCGTCATCGACGCGCTGTTCGGGGCGGGGCTCGCGCGTGATCTCGACGGCGCCGCGCGCACGGCCGTCGAGCGCCTCAACGACTGGTCGGCGCGGCGCGGGCGCCCCGTGCTCGCCGTCGACACGCCGTCGGGCGTCGACGGCTCGACCGGCGAGATTCGCGGCGTCGCCGTGCGCGCGGCCCGCACCGTCACCTTCTTCCGCCGCAAGCCCGGCCATCTCCTGCTGCCCGGGCGCGCCTGCTGCGGCGAAACCTTCGTCGCCGACATCGGCATCCAGGCGGAGACGCTCGAGACCATCGCGCCAAAGACCTTCGCCAACGCGCCGCAGCTCTGGGGCCGGCTTTTGCCCTTCCCCACGATCGAGGGGCACAAATATTCGCGCGGCCATGCGCTCGTGCTGTCGGGCGGGCTCGCCCACACCGGCGCGGCGCGGCTCGCCGCGCGCGGCGCGCTGCGCGCCGGCGCCGGGCTCGTCACCGTCGCGACCCCGCGCGACGCCCTGCCCGCGCATGCCGCGGCCCTCACCGCGATCATGACGGCGGTCTGCGACGGGCCGCAGGAGCTCGCCGAAATCCTCGCCGACCGGCGCAAGAACGCGGTCGTCGTCGGGCCGGGGCTCGGCGTCGGCGAGGCGACGCGCGCCCTCGTCAAGACCGCCCTCGCCGGCCCGCGCGCGGTCGTGCTCGACGCCGACGCGCTGACGAGCTTTGCCGGCGACGCCGCCTCGCTCGCGGCCGCGATCCGGGCCGGCGGCGCCGACGTCGCGCTGACGCCGCATGACGGGGAATTCGCCCGCCTGTTCAAGGACGCCGCCGCCCGGAAGGAGCGCTGGCTCGCCGCCGGCGCCGACGCCGCGACGCTCGACGCGCGGCTCGCGGCGCTCGAAGGGCCAAAACTCATGCGCGCCCGCGCCGCCGCGGCGCTGACGGGCGCGATCGTGCTGTGCAAGGGCGCGGACAGCGTCGTCGCCGCGCCCGACGGGCGCGCCGGGATCGACGAGATCGCGCCGCCCTGGCTTGCGACCGCCGGCGCCGGCGACGTGCTCGCGGGCATGGTCGCGGCGCTGCGCGCGCAGGCCATGCCGGCGTTCGAGGCGACGCTCGCCGCCGTCTGGCTGCATGGCGCGGCGGCGCGCCAGTTCGGGCCGGGGCTCATCTCGGAGGACCTGCCCGAAACCCTGCCGACGGTCCTGCGCGCGCTTCATGAAAGCTTCGGGCGCAAGGAATGACCGCGGAATGAAGCGGGCCGGCGCGCGCGCGCCCAACGAGATCGACTTTTGGCGCGGCTTCGCGCTGCTCACGATCTTCGTCAACCATGTGCCGGGCATCGCGCTCGAACGCCTGACCTACCGCAACCTGTCCCTTTCGGATTCGGCCGAGCTGTTCGTGTTTCTCGCCGGCGTCGCGCTGCGCAAGCTGGTCGGCGGGCAGATCAGCGCCCTGCCCGCGCCGGCGCTGGCGTTTCGCCTGCTCGGGCGCGCCTTCACCGTCTATGTCGCGCAGATCTTCATCACCGAGGTCGCGATCGCCATGCTGGCCGCCGCCTCGCTCGTCTATGACGCGCCCTTCATGCTCGACTGGCACAACGCTTCGGCGGTGTTCCACCAGCCGGTCGAGGCGCATGTCGGGCTCATGCTGCTCACCTATCAGCTCGGCTATTTCAACATCCTGCCGCTCTATGTGGCGCTGATGGCGGCCGCGCCGGCGATCGCCCTGCTGCACCGGCGCGGCCCGACGCTGCTCCTCGCCCTGTCCTTCGCGCTCTACGCCTTCGCGCTCGTCTTTGGCGTCAACCTGCCGACCTGGCCGATCGAGGGGAGCTGGTTCTTCAACCCGCTGAGCTGGCAGTTCATCTTCTGCCTCGGCTTCGCGCTGGCGGGCGCCGACGGGCTCGGCGGCTTCGCGCGCCGCCATGCGCGGGCGCTGCGTCTCGCGGCGCTGCCGGTCGCGCTCGCAGGGGCGGCGGCGGCGCTTGCGCATTATTCGCCAAATCCGCGCTTCACGCCCGAGCCCAAGCTCGTCTTCATGTTCGACAAGACGTTCCTGTCGCCGGCGCGGCTCGTCCATGCGCTGGCGCTCTGCGCGCTGTTCGTCGGCGCCTGGCGCTTCGTCGCGCCTGTCGCGCCGCGCGTCTCGGGCTTCTTCTCGCTGCTCGGCCGCAACTCGCTCAACGTGTTCTGCGCCGCCTCGCTGCTCAGCCTCGGCGGCCAGATCCTCCGTTTTGTCTATGGGGGCCATCTTGCAACGGACGCGCTGATCGCTATCGTCGGCGCGACCATCATGGGATCTGTCGCATGGGCTTCGGAATGGCGCGCCAGACTGCCGTCCTCGCCTGCGCCCTTGCGCTCGGGCTGACCGCGCCCGCGCCCACGCGCGCCGCCGCGGCGCAGGCGCAGCAGCCTGAGCTGGCCGCGCCGCAGACCCCGCTCGCGCCGCAGACCGGGCTCGCGCCGCCGCAGCCCGCGCCGCCGGCGCTGAGCCCGGCCTGCGAGGTGCCGTCCGCCGACCTTGCGGCGCCGACGGCGCTGCCCAATTTCGCCGCCGCGCTGCAAAAGCGCCAGCGCGTCACCATCCTCGCCATCGGCTCGTCCTCGACGTCGGGCACCGGCGCGTCGAGCGCCGCGCGCAGCTACCCCTCCCAGCTCGAACCCATCCTCGAGACCGCGCTGAAGGGCGAGGACGTGGTGATCGTCAACCGCGGCCTGCCGGGCGAAGTCGCCGACAGCGCCGCCGACCGCATCCGCAGCGAGGTCGCGCTGGCGCGGCCCGACCTCGTGCTCTGGCAGCTCGGCACCAACGACGCGCTCGCGCGGGTCTCGGCGCGCGACTTCGAGGCGACCGTGCGCGAGACCGTGCGCTGGCTGAAGGACGCGGGGATCGACGTCGTGCTGATCGGCCTGCAATATTCGCCGCGCCTCGCGCGCGACCCGGCCTATGGCGAAATCAGGGAGGCGCTGCGCCGGATCGCGCTCGAAGAGAACGTGCTCTACGTCAGCCGCTATGACGCCATGCGCTTCATCGCGCAGCGCCGGGAGGGCCAGCCGATGATGGCGACCGACGGCTTCCACCTCAACGACCTCGGCTATCACTGCATGGCCGAGCATGTCGCCCATGCGCTGATCGTCAGCCTGTTCAGGAAAAAGACGCGGCCGGCCGAAAACTAGCCCACGCTTGTCCTTGCGGACGATTGCGCGCAAACTTCGCGCTTCCGTCCCCGCCGGCGAAGGCCTGCGGACGCCCGACAGAAAGGCTGAGCGGACATGATCTCGCCCTTCACCCATCCCGGAACGAAGATCGTCTGCGTCGACGTGTCTTCGAATTTTCAGCACGTCAGCACCCACGCCTCAAGCGGGCGGCTCGACGGGCTGACCAAGGACGAGGTCTACACCGTTCTCGAGATCAGGCCCGACGGCAACATCAAGTCGGGCTATGAGGTGCTGGTGCGCGAGATCGCCCGGCCCTCCGGCGCGGGCTTCGCGCTCGAACGCTTCCGCCTGCTCGACCTGCCGGAGGCGATCACGCGCCTGCTCGAAGCCGCGCCGCTCGACGCCGAGCCCGCCTGAGCGATTCAGGCGCCGAGCGCGTCGCGTTCGGCGCAGGCGTCGGACTGCGCGCCAGGCAGGTCGAAGCTGAAGGTCGTCCCCGCCTCGGGCGCGCTCTCGACCTTGAGCGCGCCGCCGAGCCGCTCGACGAGGTCGCGGCACAACAAAAGCCCCATGCCGCTGCCGCGCTCGCCCGCCGTGCCGGGCGAGGTGACGCGGCGGTCGAGCCGGAACAGGTCGGCGACGCGCTCCGGCGCCATGCCGACGCCGGTGTCGGCGACGAACATCTCGACCCGCTCGCCGCGCCGGCGCGCGCCGACGCGCACCAGGCCGCCGGGCCGGGTGAACTTGACGGCGTTGCTGACGAGATTGCGCAGCACCGTCGCCAGCATGTCGGCCTGGGCGCAGGCGCGGACGGCGCAGGGCTCGACCTCGATCGCGACGCCCTTCTCGGCATGGCCGGAGGCGACGGCGGCGACGGCCTCGCGCGCCACCTCGCCGACGTCGATGACGTCGAAGGCGATCGAGGTCTGGTCCATCTGCAGGCTCGCCCAGGCGAACAGGCTCTCCATCAGGCCGACCGCCTGCTCGGCCGCGGTCCTGACGCCGCGCGCGCGCCGCTCGATCGCCGCATGCTCCTTCGATTCGACCGCCTGCGTCAGCATGTGCGACAGGCCGAGGATGGCCTGGAACGGATTGCGCAGATCATGCGCGATGATCGAGAACAGCACCGATTTCTGGCGGTTCAGCACGTCGAGCGCGGCCGATTTCTCCTCCGCCTCGCGGCGCGCGCTTTCGATCTCGGCGAGCGAAGCGCGCCGCGCGCGGGCGTAGCGGATGGCGCGCGCGAGGCCCTGCGGCTGGATCTCGTTCTTGGCGAGATAGTCGAGCGCGCCGGCGCGCATCAGGCGCAGCGCGATCTCCTGGTCGGCCTCGCCCGTCAGCATCATCACGCCCTGCGCGCCGCCCGTGGGGGCGATCAGCTCGGCGAGCAGATCGAAGGCGTCGACGTCGGGCAGCCTGTAGTCGAGCAGCACGCAGTCGAAATCCTGCGCCTGCGCGGCCCTGAGGCCGGCCGCGCCGTCGGCCGCCTCGACGAGCTCATGGGCGAGGCCCGATCTCGCCAGCATCCGCCGCACCGCGGCGCGGTCGACCTGGTCGTCGTCGATGAGGAGGATGCGCGTCGGCGTCGTCGGCATGGCGCTTTATTCGGGAAATTCGATGACGCGCCAGTAATGCTCCAGCAGCGAGACCGCCTGCATGAAGGTGTTGGCCGGATCCTGCTTGACGATGTAGCCCGCGACGTTGTGGCCATAGGCGCGCGCCTTGTCCTCCTCGGCCTTGGAGGTCGTGACCATGAAGACGATGGCGCTCTTGAGCTCCTCGTCGGCGCGCAGCGCCTCCAGAAATTCGAGCCCGTTCATGCGCGGCATGTTGAGGTCGAGCAGGATGAGATGGGGCTTGGCGAGCTTCTCCCGGCCGTTCTCGCCGCGCAGGATCTCGAGCCCCTCGACGCCGTCGCGCGCGACGGTGATCGGGTTGGCGATCTTGCTCCTGGCGAAGGCGCGCTTGAGGCCCTGGACGTCGACCTCGTCGTCGTCGATCAGCAGCAGATTGACGGTCGGCCCCATGCTCAGCTCTCCCTTGCGTCGTTCGCCAGGCTCGAAGACCAGTCGGCCGGCCAGGTGAAATGGACCGAAAGGCCCTGGCCTCCGGGACCGTCCGCGAGCCAGACGCGGCCGCCCTGACGCTCGACGAGCTTTTTCACGATCGCGAGGCCCATGCCGCTGCCCTCGACCTCGTCGCGCGGGCGCAGCGTCTGGAACATGCCGAACACCCGTTCGCGAAAGCGCGTCGGAACGCCCGGCCCGTCGTCGCTCACCGAAAATTCGATCATCTCGCCGCGTTTCGTCGCGTCGACGACGACATGGCCCTGATGCGGCCGGTCATGATGCTTGATGGCGTTGCCGATGAGATTCTGCAAGGCCTGAGTGAGCGGCGCGCGCGGCGTGACGAGCGTCGGCAGGCGAGACGCGCCCGAGATCGAAAAACCTTCGGGCGGGCTCACCAGTGCGGCGAGCTCGGCGACGAGCGCGCCGACGTCGACGCTTTCGGCGCTGAGATCGCCGCGGCCCGAGCGCGAATAGGCGAGCAGGTCGTCGAGCAGGCTCTCAAGCCGCCGCACGCGGCTCTTCAAAAGCTCCATGTTCGAGGCGACGTCGCCCTCGAGCGCGCCCTCGAGGTCCTCCTCGATCCAGGTGACGAGATTCTCGATGCCGCGCAGCGGCGCCTTGAGGTCGTGCGAGGCGACATAGGCGAACTGTTCGAGCTCCTCGTTCGAACGGCGCAGGTCCTGCGTCTGGCGCGCGAGGCGCAGCTCCATCTGCTTGCGGTCGGTGATGTCGGTGAACAGGGTGACGACGCCAAGCGTCGCGCCGCCCGGCCCTTTGTGCGGCTGGAACACCGCCTCGAGCGAGCGCCAGCCCACGCCGCGCCTCAAAAGGCGGCATTCAAAGCGCGCCGCCTCGCCGCCAAGAGCCGCAGGCAGGGCCTCGTTCGCGCCCGGAAAGCCCGAAACGCCGAAGAGATCGTCGAGCGCGCGTCCGCGCGCGTCCTCGACGCGCGTCGCGCCGAAGTCGAACCAGCGCGAAAACTCGTCGTTCAGAAAGCCGACGCGCCGTTGCGCGTCGACATAGCCGACGAGCGCCGGCAGCGTGTCGGCGGTGGCGCGCAGGAGCGAGGCGCGGTCGAGCTCGATCAGCTTCAGGCGGAACACTTCGACCGCGCGGGCCATCGCCCCGACCTCGTGGTCAGCGGGTCGACGATCAGGCGACGCACGGCGAGGGCGACGAGGCCGCAGATGACGAGCACCACCAGCGCGCCGAGCACCGAGACGACCGTCGCGCGGCGGGCGACCCGCGCGACCGTTTCGCTCTGAACCGTGAGATTGCGGTTCTCGGCCCGCTCGATCGCGGCGAGCTTTTCGCGGAAGGCGTCGAAGCGGCGCCGGCCCTCGCCCGCCCGCTCGATGTCTTCGGCGAGGCCGCGCGCCTCGCTTTCGGGCGCCGCCAGAATTTTCTGGGCGACGTTGACCTGCCATGCGCGCGCCGCCGCCTCGGCCTCGGCGAAGAGCGCCGATTGCGCCGGCGCGTCGGCGAGCTTTGCGCGAAGGTCGACGACGGCGCGCTCGAACGCCGCCGCGCCGTCGCGATAGGGCTCGAGGCTGTTTGCGTCCCGGGCGAGCAGATGGCCGCGAATCCCCGCCTCCTGGTCGAGCATCGACGAGCGCAGCGCGTCGAGCGCGCGGATCATCTCGAGCGAGCGGGTGCGCGCGTCGATCGCCGCGCTCAGCTCGCGCAGCGCGCCGAAATTCGCGACGCCGGTGAGAATCACGGTGAGGGCGATCGCCGCCATGGCCGCGCCGAGCGTGCGCGAAAGGCTGAAGACTTGCGCCTGTTTCATGCCGGGGAACACCATCGCCGCACAAGGACTTCCCGCTCTACCACGCCGGATCGGGCGCGCAAGCGCGGGGCGCGCGGCAAGGCGGCGCTTGCGCTCCGTGACTACACATGTAATGTTATTACATTACATCATGCCGGAGACGCCGCCATGTCCCTCATCCGCCCTCTCTCCGTCTTCGTCCTTGCGGCAGGCGCGCTCGCGGCCGCGCCGCGCGCGGCCCTGGCCGATCCGGCGGCGGCGGACGCGATCGCGCTCGACCCTGTCGAGGTCGCGTCGCGCGAACTCGACGCCGCGCGCACGGCGATCCAGCCAAGCCTCGGCGCCGCGACCTACAGATTCGACGAAAACGACGTCAAGAACATGCCGCAGGGCGAGAACGCCGCCCTGAACCGCGTGCTGCTGCGCGCGCCGGGCGTGGTCCAGGACAGCTTCGGCCAGATCCATGTGCGCGGCGACCACGCCAACGTGCAATACCGCATCAACGGCGTGCAGCTGCCCGAGGGCCTGTCGATCTTCGGGCAGGTCCTGCAGACGCGGATCGCGCGCGAGATCACGCTGATGACCGGCGCGCTGCCGGCGCAATACGGCTTCCTGACCGGCGCGGTGGTCGACATCGAGGCCAAAACCGGCCGGTCGAACCCTGGCCTTGGCGTCACGGCCTATGGCGGCTCCTTCGCATGGGCGCAGCCGAGCGTTGAATATGGCGGGCGTCATGACAATGTCGACTGGTTCCTGACCGGCGAATACCTGCAAAACCGGCGCGGCGTCGAAAATCCCGCGCCGACCTTCGACGCCGCGCACGACCAGACCTCGCAGCTGCGCGGCTTCGCGATCATGAACGCGACGCTCGACGCGGACACGCGCGTCAGCGTGTTCGGCGGCGCCTTCAGCGGCTATTTCCAGATTCCCGCCGTCGCCGGCCTGACGCCGGAGCTCGGCTTTTCGCTCGGCGGCCGCGATTCGGCCGACAGCGCGCGCCTCAACCAGTCGCAGGTCGAGAATACGCAGTTCGGCGCGTTGGTCTACCAGAAGAGGCTCGGCGAGGTCGACGCGCAGATTTCGGCCTTCGTGCGCAACAGCGCTCTCTCCTATGCGCCGGACACGGCCGGCGAACTCCTGTTCAACGGGATCGCGCAGTCGGCGAACCGCGAGAATTTTTCGGGCGGCGCGCAGGGCGACGCAAGCTGGCGCGTCGCGCCGGACCACACGCTGCGCGGCGGATTTCTGGGCCAGGCCACGCGCGTGAGCTATGGCGCGTGGACCAACGCCTTCGCCGTCGACGCCGAGGGCGCGCAGGCCGCCGGCGCTCCGCTCGCCTTCTCGTATGGCGAAGCGCGCACGGGCGGGCTCTACGGCGTCTATCTACAGGACGAATGGCGAGTCGCGCCTCAGCTCACGCTGAACTACGGGCTGCGCTTCGACGGATTTGACGGTCCCGTGAGCGAGACGCAGCTGAGCCCGCGCGTCAACGTCGTGTGGACGCCGACGCCGGCGACGACGCTGCATGCGGGCTATGCGCGCTATTTCGTGCCGCCCGCCTTCGACCGCATTTCGTCGGGCGCGATCGCGCTTTACGCCGGCACGAGCGCCGCGCCGGCTCTCTATCTGAACGATCCGGTCCGCAGCGAACGCTCGCATTATTTCGACGCCGGAATTTCGCAGGCGCTCGCGCCGGGCCTCGCCATCGGCGTCAACGGCTATTACAAGCTCGCCCGCAACCTGCTCGACGAAGGCCAGTTCGGCGCGCCCATCATCCTGTCGGGCTTCAACTATGCGCGGGCGCAGGTCGGCGGCGCCGAATTCACGGCCAGTTATTCGGGCGAAGGCTGGACCATCTACGCCAACGCCGCGTGGTCGCGCGCGATGGGAGAGGACATCAACTCCGCGCAGTTCAACTTCGATCCGCAGGATCTCGCCTACATCGCGCAACACTACATCCATCTCGACCATGACCAGACCTGGACCGCCTCGGCCGGCGCCTCCTACGCCTTCAACGCGGACAGCCCGTTCGCGACGCGCGTCTCCGCCGACGTGCTGGTCCAGAGCGGCCTCAGGACCACCATCTCGAACGTGCCGAACGGCGCCTCGCTGCCGCAATACGCCGTGGTCAATCTCGGCTTCGTGCAGAAGCTCGGGCGCGGCTTCGGCGAGAGCGCGGAGGCGCGGCTCGACATCCTGAACGTGGGCGACGCGCGCTATCAGATCCGCGACGGCTCCGGCGTCGGCGTCGGCGCGCCGCAATGGGGCCTGCGCCGCGCCGTCCTCGCCGGTCTGACGCAGCGTTTTTAAGTCCGCCGGCAGGGCGGAACGACCGCCGCCGCATCCGACTTGTGACAGTTTTATAACGCCTTTCGCCCCGTTTTTCGTCCTGCCGCCACGGCCTGACCTCTGCTAAGAAGCGGGGCGGGCGTAACAGGCGCCAGCGGAGGGCGACATGGATTTTTATCGGCGCTTCACCTTTCTCGTCTGCGCGCCGGCCTTCGACGAGAAAGACCTCGAAGGGCTGCGCGTGCAGCAGATCGTGGCCGCGGTCGAGCGGCTCGGCATCGAGGTCGTGCGCGCGCGGCGCATCGAGGACGCGGAGCTCGCCGTGCAGACCGACGCCGCGATCGGCTGCATGGTGATCGACTGGGGCAAGAAGGGCTTTGAGGGCAAGACCGCCTCGCTGATCAACCTCATGCGCCGGCGCGGCCTTGACATGCCGATCGTCATTCTGGTGCGGCGCAAGCAGTTCGAGGACATTCCGGTCGAAGTGCTCGACTTCATCGACGGCTATGTGTTCCTTGCCGAAGAGACGCCGGAGTTCATCGCCCGCAACCTCGTCAGCCGGCTCAAGCAATACGCCGACACGCTGAAGACGCCGTTCTTCGGCGCGCTCGTCGACTACGCCGAGGAAGGCAACCAGCTGTGGACCTGCCCCGGCCACAATGGCGGCGTGTTCTACAGCCGCAGCCCGATCGGGCGCATTTTCGTCGAGCATCTCGGCGAGGCCGTGTTCCGCGACGACCTCGACAATTCCGTGCTGGAGCTCGGCGATCTTCTGACCCACGAAGGCCCGGCGCTGCGCGCGCAAAAGGAGGCGGCCGCGATCTTCGGCGCCGAGAAAACCTATTTCGTGCTGAACGGCACCTCGACCTCGAACAAGATCGCGCTCTCCGCGCTCGTCGCCGAAGGCGACCTTGTATTGTTCGACCGCAACAACCACAAGGCCGCCCACCAGGGCGCGCTGGCGCTCGCCGGCGGCGTGCCGATCTATCTCGAGACCGACCGCAACGCCTATGGCCTGATCGGCCCGATCTACGCCGAGGCGCTCGACGAAACGCGCCTGCGCGAAAAGATCCGCCTCAACCCGCTCGTCAGGGACCCCGAAGCCTGGCGGCGCGAACGCCCCTTCCGCGTCGCCGTGATCGAGCAGTGCACCTATGACGGCACGATCTATGACGCGCGTCAGATCCTGCGCCGCATCGGCCATCTGTGCGATTACATTCTTTTCGACGAAGCCTGGGCCGGCTTCATGAAATTCCACCCGCTCTACCGCGGCCGTTTCGCCATGGACCTTTCCGATCTCGGGCCGGCCTCGCCCGGGATCCTCGCCACGCAATCGACCCACAAGCAGCTCGCGAGCTTCTCGCAGGCCTCGCAGATCCATGTGAAGGACGAGCATATCAAGGGCCAGGACCGGCGCGTCGGACACCGCCGCCTCAACGAGGCTTTTTTGCTCTACGCCTCGACCTCGCCCTTCTACCCGCTGTTCGCCTCGCTCGACGTCGGCGCGCAGATGATGAAGGGCCGCTCGGGCGTGGTGTTGTGGGACGACACGATCCGGCTCGGCGTCGAATTGCGCAAGAAGCTGCGCGCGGTGCGCCGCGAGTTCATCGAGAAGGAGGTCGACCCGGCGCGCAAATGGTTCTTCGACGCCTTCACGCCGGACCGCGTGCCGGCCCCGGGCGGCGAGGGCGAGATCGCCTGGGAGGAGCTCGCCACCGACACGCTCGTCGGCGACGCGCGCCTCTGGGCCTTCGCGCCCGGCGCCCGCTGGCACGGCTTCGCCCATGTCGAGCCCGATTTCGCCATCACCGACCCGAACAAGCTGACCATCCTGACGCCGGGCTTCGACGACGCCTCGGGCGACTATCAGGCGCATGGGATTCCGGCGCCGGTCGTCGCCCAATATCTGCGCGAGAACCGCATCGTCGCCGAAAAGAACGACCTCAACTCGCTGCTCTTTTTGCTCACGCCGGGCGTCGAATCGAGCAAGGCCTGGACGCTGCTCGGCGCCCTCGTCGCCTTCAAGAAGCTGCATGACGACAACGCCCGGCTCGAGGACGTCTTTCCCGAATTCGTGCGCGCCCGGCCGGCGCGCTATGCCGGCCTGCGGCTGCGCGACCTCTGCGCCGAGATGCACGCCTTCTACCGCGCCTGCGGCGTCAGCAAGCTGCAGAAGGCGATGTTCGAGCCCGCCCGCCTGCCGACGCCGGTCCTGACGCCGATCGAGGCGACGCGGGCGCTGACGCGCAACAGGGTCGATTATCTGCCGCTCGACGAGATCGCCGGCCGGATCGCGACCACCCTGTTCGTGGTCTACCCGCCGGGCATCGCCAGCGTCGTTCCGGGCGAGCGCATTTCCGCCGATTCGCCCGCCCTCGCCTATCTGAAAATGTTCGAGCGCTCGGCCAATCTCTTTCCGGGCTTCGAGGCTGAGATCCAGGGCCTCTACCGCGAGCGGGCGGCCGACGGGACGATCCGCTTCTTCACCTATGTCGCGCGCGAATAGGCCTCAGCCCTTCAAACCGTCGCGCGAAAAAGCTAGGCTTTGGCCATGCACACACCTGTCAAAGCCTTCATCTTCGACCTCGGCGGCGTCCTCGTGCGCCATGACAACGCCCTGCTCTATGACCGGCTCGCCGCCTGCTGCCCGGACCCCGCAGGGGGGCGCGCCGCGCTGATCCGCGCGCTCGAGGACGAGGCGATCGGCACGGGCGCGCTCGGCGTGCCCGAGCTGCACGCGCGCCTTGTCGCGGAACACGGCTTTTCGCAGGGCTTTGCGCCGTTCCTCGACCTGTGGAGCTGCCATTTCAGCGCCGAGCCCGACATGGAGGATTTGCTAGGCGCGCTCAAGACGCGCTACCGCGTGTCGATCTTCTCGAACACCAACGCCGCGCATATCGAGCATATCCGCGCGCGCTATCCGGCCTTTGGCGCGGTCGACGCGGTTTACCTCTCCTATGAGCTCGGGCTCGTGAAGCCGCATGCGGCGGCCTTCCGCAAGGTGCTGGAGCTTGAAGGCCTCGCGCCGCAGGACTGCGTGTTCGTCGACGACCGCGCCGACAATACGGCGGCGGCGGCGGCGCTCGGCATGAAGGCCGTGACCTTCACCGACCGCGCCGCATTGGAGGCGGCCGTCGCCGAATTCGGCGTCGCCGTCGACGCGTGAAAAAGGCGCGGCTTCCGGCCGCGCCCCGCAGTTTTCAGACTGTCCGGACGTTTCAGACCGGCGGAGGCCGCTCAGGCCGCCGCCCGCTTCGGCGCGATCAGCTTGCGGTTGACGAGCGTCTCGGCGATCTGCACGGCGTTGAGCGCCGCGCCCTTGCGCAGATTGTCGGAGACGCACCAGAGCTGCAGGCCGTTCTCGACGGTCGGGTCCTCGCGGATGCGCGAAATATAGGTCGCGTCCTCGCCCGCCGCCTCATGCGGCGTGACATAGCCGCCCGGCTCGCGCTTGTCGATCACGAGGCAGCCCGGCGCCTCGCGCAGGATGTCCCGCGCCTCGTCGGCGGTGATCGGCTGCTCGAACTCGATGTTGACCGCCTCCGAATGGCCGATGAACACCGGCACGCGCACGCAGGTGGCGGCGAGCCTGATCTTGGGGTCGAGGATCTTCTTCACCTCGACCATCATCTTCCATTCCTCCTTGGTCGAACCGTCCTCCATGAACACGTCGATCTGGGGAATGACGTTGAAGGCCATGCGCTTGGGGAACTTCTTCGATTCGACCGGATCGGACACGAAGACGGCGCGGGTCTGGGCGAACAGCTCGTCCATCGCCTCCTTGCCGGCGCCCGAGACCGACTGATAGGTCGAGACCACGACGCGACGGATCTTCGCCCGGTCGTGCAGCGGCTTCAGCGCGACGACGAGCTGCGCCGTCGAGCAGTTCGGGTTGGCGATGATGTTCTTCCTGCCGAAGCCCGCGATCGCGTCGGCGTTGACCTCGGGCACGATCAGCGGCACGTCCGCGTCATAGCGCCAGGCCGAGGAATTATCGATCACGACGCAGTTCTGCGCGCCGATGCGCGGCGAGAATTCGGTCGAGACCGAGCCGCCGGCCGACATCAGGCAGATGTCGACGCCGCTGAAGTCGTAATTGTCGAGCACCTTGCATTTCAGGACCTTGTCGCCGAAAGAGACTTCCGTCCCGATCGAGCGCGAGGAGGCGAGCGCGATCACCTCGTCGACCGGAAAGCGGCGCTCGGCCAGAATGTCGAGCATCTCGCGGCCGACGTTTCCCGTCGCGCCGACGACGGCGACCCTGAAACCCATCTTGATCGTCTCCATGCGGCTGCGGCCGCCGTGCGCGTCAGGCCGCTCCGGCGCAAAAGCTGGAACGGCGCATGCGCGGCGCCCGCAGGCGGTCCGCGCGTCTTACGCAATAGGCATGCTCCGCAAAACTTTCAAGGTTTTGCGAAGCGCCGCAAGACGCGTCGAGGCGCGGGACGACGCGCTCAGGCGCGCGGCGCGACGCTTCCGCCGCGCCCAAGCATGGCGGCCGCGGCGTCCGGGCGGATGACGAGGCCAAGCGCCTCGCCGGTCCGGTTGAGCGCGAGCAGGCCAAGGAAGGCGGCCGCGTTGATCGCGAAGACCTGCCCCATGATCTCGGCGGTAAAAGCGCCGTGGCCGCCGCCCGTGGCGATGGCCATGGCCAGCAGCGCGGCCTCATAGACCGCGAAGGCCGCGAGAAAGGCGAGCGCGTAGCGCAACGGCTCGGGCGCCGGGAGCGCGCGCGCGGCCGCCCGCGCGGCGAAGGCGCCGCCCACGGCGCCGACGCCGATGGCGAGGCCCCAGCCGATGGAGTCGGCCGGATAATGCAGGATGAGGAAGCCGACCGCCTGGTTGGCGAACCAGACGAGGCCGATGAGCGCCAGCGCGGGCCGCGCCGGCATGGTCAGCGCGGCGAGCGCCGCGAAGGCGGCGAAGGGCGCGGCGCAGGCGAAGCCGAGGCTGAAGGCGACGCTCGCCGCGACGAGCGTCCCGATCCAGATCGGACGACGCCAGTCGGCCGAATGTTCGACGGAAAGCGGCATGATGGGGATTCCTCGCGAAGATGCTGGTTCGGCTCTCATAATAGACCATTCTGGCCGAAGGCGAACCTCACGCCTCCGAAAACGCCAAGGCCCGGCGCCTGAAACCCCAGCGGGTTCTGGTAGCGCAGGTTGAGCGCGTTCTCGATGCGCCCGAACGCCGTCAGCCCATGGCCGAAATCATAGGCGCCCGTGAAGTTGAGCAGCGTATAGCCGGGCGTCAAGATATAGCTCTCGCTTCCCGAGCGGTTCACGTCGCGCCACGGGCCCACGTAAAGCAGGTTGGCGGTCAGGAGCAGCCGCTCGGTCGCCTGCAGCGTCGCCGTCAGGCTGACCTTGTCGCGCGGGCGGCGCAGCAGGAACAGATCGTCGTCCTCGTTGATCGCCACCGTATAGGTGTAGTTGGCGACCACGCTGAAGCCGTCGAAGGGCGAAAGGCTCATGAAGCTTTCGAGGCCCTGGGTGCGCGCCTGGCCGACGTTCACATAGGACGTGAAGGTGCTGTTAAAGTCGATGAGATTTTTGATGTCGTTGTTGAAATAGGTCGCGCCGAAGGAGATGCGGCCCGGCAGCAGCGTCTGCTCGACGCCGGCGTCCCAGCCGACGCTGGTCTCGGGGCCGAGATCCGGGTTGCCGTAGAAATTGAACGCCGGATAATTATTGTAGAGCTGGTCGAGCGACGGCGCCTTGAAGCCCGTGCCGACGCTCGCCTTGAGCTTCGTGCCGGTTTCGGGAAACAGCAGCGCCGGCGCGACGCGGAAGGTGGCGCGGCCGCCGAACTGGTCGTTGGCGTCGTAGCGCACGCTGGCGGCGTTGAACAGGCGGCCGCCGAAATCGGATTGCAGCGTGACATAGCCGGCGGTGTCGCCGTTCGCCGCCCACAGCGGACTGCTGTTCGAGACGCGATTGGATTCGCGTTCGGCGCCGAAGATCAGCGTCTGCCCCTCGATCACGTTGAACCGGCCGAGATAATCGACCTTCACGCGCGAGCCGCTGTACAGGTTGCGCGAAATCGGATCGAAATTCGGGTCCATGACGTTGCGCGCGTAATCGACATAGGAGACGCCGACCGTATTGTCGAAGCGCCCGTCGAGCAGGGAGGCGTGGACGAAGACGCGGCTGAAGTTCTGGTTGGTGAAGCTGCCGGTCAGCATGCTTTGCGGGCCGACGAAATCGTCGCTCGTCGACCAGAGAGTCGCATTGGTGTAGCGCCCGACGAGACCGACGTCGAAGATCTCCGTGAGCTTCGCGCCGAGCCTGACCGAGAAGGTGCTGTTGTCATAGATGTTCGGATTGATCCCGCGCCCGGGCGGCACGAGGTTTTGCGGCGTCACCTCGACGTCGTTCGAGTAGAAATGGCCGTAGCCCAGGAAATAGCTGATGCGGTCGGTCGAGCCCGACACGCGGCCGAACTGGTTGAACAGGCCGAAGGATCCGGCCTCCGCGGTGACCTTGGCCTTCATCGGGCCCTCGCCCGGATCGGTGATGATGTTGACGACGCCGCCGATCGCGTCCGAGCCGTAAATGCCGCTCTGCGGCCCGCGCAGCACTTCGATCTGCGAGACGTCGAAATTGAGCACATGGGCGAAATCGAACGAGCCGTTCGGCGTCGACGGGTCGCTCACGTCCATGCCGTCGATCAGCACCTTGGTGTGATTCGAATTCGTGCCGCGGATGAACACCGAGGTCTGGCCGCCGGGCCCGCCAGTCTGCGCCACGTTGAGGCCTGGCAGGTCGCGCAGGGAATCCGGCAGGAGCCGCTGCTGGCGCGCCTCGATCTCTTCGGAGGTCACGACCGACACGCTGGTGCCGAGATCGCCTTTGGGCGTCGGCACGCGCGTCGCGCCGACGACCAGGATCTCCGGCAGTTCGGCCGGCTGCGCGGCCGCGGGCGCCGCGTCCTGCCGGGCGAGCGCCTGCGCGTCGGCGTCCGGCGAGACGCCTTGCGCGGCGGCGGCGGAGCCCAGGGCAAGAAGGGAGAGGGAAGATAACAGGAGGCGCCGGCGCGCGGCCGGCGAAAACAGGGAAAGACGGGTCATGGGCCTGCGGCGACGTGGTTGCGCGTCACTGCGAGCCAAGGCCGGCGCGGCGCCCTTGCGGGCGTGCGCCTGTCTCCGCCGGGGCACCCCGCCCGACGCGCCCGCGCGTGACCACGGTCGATGGCAGGTCTCCTGGCTCGCGGGTCGTCGCTTCGCGCCGCCTTCCCGGTTTCCCAGTGGCGTCCTGGCGCGTCGCTCGCCGCTTACAGTTGCGGGGGCAGCCGCGGAATTGAGCGCAAGGCCCGCACCGCGTTCCCTTTTGATCCCTTGACGGGAACCATCGAACGGATGATGGCGGAGCTTCACGGAAGCGTCAACGCGGCCGCGGCGGCGCGCCGCAAAGACGCGCGCAAGCGTGGCGCCGCGGGCACAGCGCAGGCCTTGCGCGCACCGTCATCAAGCCGTGACAAGTCCCCGGCGGCAGGGCTAGATTGACGCCGCCGCGCAAGGCGGCGCACCGAAGCTCGATCGAACGGGCCGGCGACGAAAAATGAACAGGCGCTCCTTTCTGCGGCTCGGCCTCGCCGGCGCGTTCGTCGCGGCCCGGCCGCCCGGGTTGGAGGACGCCGCAGGGAGAACGCCGGTGAAGACGCTGTTCGTCACCCATCCCGCCTTTCTCGAACACAAGCCGGGCGTCGGCCATCCCGAGCGGCCCGAACGCGTCTCCTGCGTCGAGGCGGCGCTCGCGGCCCCGGCCTTCGACGGCCTATGCCGCGCCGAGGCTCCGCTGCGCGACGACGTCGAGGCGGCGATCCTGCGCGCCCATGGCCCCGAGCATCTTTTGCGCGTCAAGGCGGTGGCGGGGGCCGGCGAATTTCCCTACGCCTTCGACGGCGACACGTCAGTTTCGACCGGCTCCTTCGAGGCCGCCTATCGCGCCGTCGGCGCCGGGCTCCTCGCCGTCGACCGGCTGTTCGACCCCGCGCGCGAGACGGTCAACGCCTTTCTCGCCGTGCGCCCGCCCGGCCATCACGCCGAGCGCGGCCGCGTCATGGGCTTCTGCCTGTTCAACAACGTCGCCTGCGCCGCGCTCTATGCGCGCAAGCGCCATGGCGTCGGCCGCGTCGCCATCGTCGATTTCGACGTGCACCATGGCAATGGCACGCAGCAGATCTTCTGGGAGGACCGCGACGTCTTCTTCGGCTCGACGCATCAGATGCCGCTGTTTCCCTATACGGGCGAAGTCTCGGAGACCGGCGTCGGCAATATCGTCAACGCGCCGCTGCGCGCGGGCGACGGCGGCGACCGTTTCCGGGAGGCGATGGCGGCGCGCATCCTGCCCGCGCTCGACGTCTTCCGGCCGGACCTGATCCTCATTTCGGCGGGCTTTGACGGACATTTCGCCGATCCGCTCGGCGACCTGCGCCTGCGCGAGGAGGATTTCGCCTGGATCACGATGAAGCTCCTCGACGCGGCCGACCGGCTCTGCCACGGGCGGATCGTGTCCTTCCTCGAAGGCGGCTACAGCCTCGACGCGCTGGAGCGCGCCAGCGCCGCCCATGTCGGGGCTCTGATGCAGGCGGGTTGAGGGCGGGGCGGGCCGCGCCCTATTCGTCGTCCTCGGGGTCGCCCTGCGGCATCAGCATCACCGCCATGGCCATCTGCAGCCCGCCGAAGGTGAAGCAGAAGGACGCGCACAGGATGAACATCCACAGCCAGCGCTGCGACGAGGTCGAGATCAGCGTGCGCAGACGCGCGACGTCGGCGACGACCAGCACGAGCACCACCGCAAGCCCGATGGCGACGCCGATCAGCGCGTGGCGCAGCAGGAATTTCACATGGTCGGGCATGACGCTGAAACCTCGTCCGCGCCGCTCGCGACGGCGGTCCGCGCCGCGCTTACGTCCCGCCGGCGCCTCAGGGTCCGTCCCACTCTAGCACGGCGCGCGCAGGCCGGCAGGGCCATGCGCGCCGCGCGCAAATGCGTTATGAGCGCTGATCGACGATCTTTCCAGGAGACCTGCGCCATGTTTATCGCCATGAACCGTTTCAAGGTGCTGAAGGACGAAACCGCCGCCTTCGAAAACGTCTGGCTGACCCGCGATTCGCACCTCAACGAAGTGCCGGGCTTCATCGCCTTCCGTCTCCTGCGCGGCCCGGAGCGCGAGGATCATGTTCTTTACGCCTCCCACACGCTGTTTGCGAGCGAGCAGGACTTTGTCGACTGGACGAAGTCCGAAGCGTTTCGCGCCGCCCACGCCCAGGCCGGCGAGCGCAAGCCGCTGACGCTCGGGCGCCCCGAATTCGAGGGCTTCAACGTCGTGCAGTCGCTGGAGAAGGTTTCGGCCTGAGGGCGCAGCGCCGCCGGCCGGTGCTCAGCCGGCTTCGGCGCGCGCTGCTGAGCGGCGTCAGCGACACGCTCGCCTCGCTGCGCTTTGCGACCATCCTGCCGATCCCCGTGTTCGCCTTCGAGCGCGCGGATGGGGCCGATCTGTGGAGCTACGCCCGGGCGCTGCGCCTGCTGCCGCTCGCCGGCGCCACGGTCGGCGCGCTCGGCGCGACGACGCTTCTCGCCGGGCTCGGGCTCGGGCTCGGGCCGACGCTCGCGGCCGCGCTCGCCGTCGCCACCCTCGCCGCGGCGACAGGCGGCCTGCATGAGGACGGGCTCGCCGACTGCGCCGACAGCTTCGGCGGGTCGACGCGCGAGCGCCGGCTCGAGATCATGTCAGACAGCCGCGTCGGCTCTTATGGCGCGCTTGCGCTCGGACTTTCGCTCATCCTGCGCGTCGCCGCGGCGGCGACGCTCGCCGAACGCGACGCGGGCCTCGCCGCCGCCGTGCTCGTCGCGGCCGGCGCGCTCTCGCGCGGGGCGGGCCTCGCCCCGCTGGCCCTTCTGCCGCCGGCGCGCGACCGCGGCCTCGCCCATTCGGCCGGACGGCCGACGCCTAGAAACGTCGCCGCGGCGGCGGCGCTCGGGGCGCTCGCCTGCGCCCTGCCCCTCGCATTCGGCGCGCCTCTGGCGCAGGCGGCGCTCGCTCTCGGTCTCGTCGTCGCCGCGGTCGCCTGCGCCTGCGCGCTCGCCCGGCGCAGGCTCGGCGGCCATACCGGCGACGTCGCCGGCGCGACGCAGCAACTGGCCGAGATCGCCACGCTCGTCGCCTTCTGCGCGCGTCCCTGAAACGAAAAACGCCGGAAAGACTCTTTCCGGCGTTCATTCAGGATCAAGGCTGGCCGCCGGCGGGGGCTCAGAGCCCCGCGAGATATTGCGTCGGATCGACCGGCGTCGCGCCCTTGCGCAGCTCGAAATGAAGCTGCGGCGAGGCGACGTTGCCGCTCTGGCCGGAACGGGCGATGACCTGCCCGCGCTTGACCGTGTCGCCGCGCTTGACCTCGATGTCGCTGTTGTTGGCGTAGGCCGAGACGAAGCCGTTCGGGTGGCGGATCAGCACGAGATTGCCATAGCCCTTGAGCTCGCTGCCGGCGTAGGCGACGACGCCCTCCTCCGCCGCCTTGACCGAGGTGCCTTCGGGCACGGCGATGTTGATGCCCTCATTGCCGCCCGGCTTGAAGTTCTGGATGATGCGCCCGCGCGCCGGCCAGCGGAATTCCGGGCCGCCGGCGGATTTGGCGCCCGTCTCCTCGGGCTCCTCGGCCCTGGTTTCCGGGGCGGCCTCGGCCTTGGCGAGCTTGACCGGCTCGGTCTTGACGCGCTCGGCTTTCGCCGTCTCGACCTTGGGCTGGACCTTGGCGGTTTCGAGCTTCGTCGCGGCGGCCTTGTCGGCCTGCGCCCTGGCGAGCTCGGCCTTGGCGGCGGCGGTTTCGGTCTTCGCGAGGGCGAGCTTTTTCGCGGCGTCGGCCTTCAGCGCGTCGGCTTTGGCGACATCCGTCCTGGCGAGCGCCTCATTTTTGGCCTGAACCGTCGTCCGGCCAAGGCTCTGGGCCTCGGCGACCGGCCTGCCGGCGGCCTTCGCCGTCTCGCCGAGCTTTTTCGGCGCCTCGGCGACGAGCGTCGTGGCGCGGCCGACCGTCGCCATGGGCTTCGCGGCCACGACATGGGCGGCGGGCAGCGGCGCGGCGGCGCGCCCGGCCTTCTGCGCCGCTTCGGCGAAATGCTGCGGCGCGGCCTGCGCCACCGCGGCGCCGGCGGCGTTATAGACCGGGATCACGAGGCGCGAGCCGGGCTGGACCTGCGCCGCCGAGGAAAAGCCGTTGGCCTTGACCAGCGCGTCGGCCGGCACGCCATAGCGCCGCGCGATGGTTTCCGCCGTCTCGCCGGGCTGAACCGAGATCGGCGTGCCTCCGGCGGCGGTCCAGCCGGGCGCGGCGGGGGTTCTGGGCGTGGCGACGGAGGCGACGGCGGGGCGAGGCGCGGCGGGCGCGAGCGGCGCGGCGACGGGACTTCCGAGCGGGCGCGCCTGCACCGGCGTCACCGGCGCCGAAATCTGCGGGGCCGGCGCGATGCTCGAGGTCGGCGCGGGATCGGTCGCCTGCGACGTCTGGAACGGATTGCTGAACGGGTCGGAGAGACGTTCCGAACCCGCGCAGCCCGCGAGCGCTCCGGCAGACGCCCCGATCAGCGCAAGCCGCAATGCGAAGCGCGAGCAAACCACCGAAGCAAAATGACTCATGACGGAACCCACCGACGCGGAAGCTATGGCGGCATTAAAGGTCGGGGCGGTTAAGGACGGGTTTAAGGTGAACGGCGCTTCAACAAAAAGGGAGAAACATTAAGCGTCGCGACGGAAAGCCGCGCGCGACGACGCCTTTTTGCTTCGCCGGGCTCAGGTTCGCTTCGCCGGACTTCAGGCTTGGGCCGAAATCACAGGAGGCGCGAGCGTCCGGGCACGATCGGCTGCAGCCGGCAGGGACAGATCGACGTCATGTCGAGGCCGCCGGCGCCCCGCGTCAGGCGCACGATGCGCCGCCGCAGCGGCGCTCCGCGCTCGGGCCGGGCCATCACCATCACGCCGTCCGGCGCGAGCGCCGCCACGAGCGCGTCGGGCGGCTCGGCGAGCGCGCCCTCGACGAGGATGCGGTCGAAAGGCCCGGCGAGCGGCCCGGCGACGAGGCCGTCGTCCCACAGCACGCGCACATTGGCCGCGCCCTGCTCGCGCAGCCGCGCCGCCGCCTCGACCGCGAGCGTCTGGAAGCGCTCGATGGTCAGGACGCGGGCCGAAAGCCGCGCCATCAGCGCCGCGGCGTAGCCCGAGCCCGTGCCGATCTCGAGCGCGCGATGCTCGGGCGACAGCGACAGCGCCTCGATCATGCGCGCCGTCAGCCAGGGCTCGGGCAAGGTCTGGCCGCAGCGCAGCGGCAGGGCGAGGTGCCGGCGCGCGAGATCCTGGTAGCGGTGCGGCGTGAAGGCTTCGCGCGGGACGCTTTCAAGCGCGCGCAGCACGCGCACGTCCTGGATGCCGCGGGCGCGCAGCTCGAGCAGAAAGGCGGCGCGGCCGGCGGCGGCGTCCGTCAATCGTCCATCAGCTCCTGGGCGTAGCGCGTCAGCGTCGGCGCGTCGGTGAGGTCGATGCGCAGCGGCGTCACGGCGATGCGGTTCTGCGAGATCGCTTCAAGGTCTGCGCCCTGCTCGGGCTCGGAGCGGCGCCGGTCGAAGGCGATCCAGTAATAGGGGTTGCCGCGCCCGTCATGGCGGGCGTCGATGTTGACGAAATAGCCGCGCCGGCCCTGCGCCGCCACCGCGACGCCGCGGGCCTCATCGGGGCGACAGGCCGGGAAATTGACGTTGACGAGCGTGTTCTTGGGCACGCCCGCCGCCAGAATCCTGCGGATCAGCGCCGGCGCGTGGACCCTCGCGCAGTCCCACGGAATCGCGTCGCGCGCGCCGCGCGCATAGGCCTGCGACAGGGCGATCGCGGGCAGGCCCAGCACCGCGCCCTCCATGGCGCCGGCGACGGTGCCCGAATAGATCACGTCCTCGGCGACGTTCTGGCCGCTGTTGACGCCCGACAGGATGACGTCGGGCGGCGCGTCGGCGAGGATGCGCCGCGCGCCCATGATGACGCAGTCGGTCGGGGTGCCCTTGACGGCGAAGCGGCGCTCGCTGATCTGGCGCAGCCGCAGCGGGTCGTTGAGGGAGAGCGAATGGGCGACGCCCGACTGGTCGCTTTCGGGGGCGACGACATAGACGTCGTCGGACAGGCGCGCCGCGATCTCCTCGAGAACGCCGAGGCCCGGCGCATGGATGCCGTCGTCGTTCGTCACCAGAATGCGCAAGCGGCCGCTCCCCCCGTCGTTCAGGACGACGTGTTTCGTGTAGAGGAGCGCGTCTGGAGCGTCAAACGCGGACGCCGCAGGCGGCGGCGGGCGACGCGGCGATGCGCCGCAGGCAGGGTTCGCCGAGCGGGACGCCCGTCAGGCGGGGCCGGCATGTAAGGAGAAACTGGTAAGGAGAAACTGGGCCGCGGGCCGGAGCCGGCGCGTCAATGGCCGCAGGGCGGCGCGCTCGAAATCTCGAGGCTCGACAGCGCGCCGGCGAGGACAAAATCGCCATAGTCGAGCTTCAGCGCGCGCGAAACGCCGTTCTGGTAGAGATCGAAGGCGAGGACGTAGCTCGGGCCTTCGTCCTTCTTGCCGGTCTCGAAATAGCTGATCGAGACGGGCCAGCGCGTCAGCCCCTCGAGCTCGGGAATCTGCGCCGCCTTTTCTTCGGGCGGGGCGGTGGTGGGGCGGCCGATGTAGGCTGTCGTCTCGAACAGTTTTTCGCCGGTGTCGGAGCCGTCGAACACCTTGAGCTCGACAAGGTTCTCCCCGGCTTCGGCGGCGGCGATGATGCGCTTCAGATGCTCGGTCGGGAAGACGACGTCTTCGCCGAGCTCAAGGGTGCCACGGCGCGGCTTGGCCAGGCTGACGCGAACCGGCCCGGCGCCCGCCGCCTTCGTCGCCTTGCCGTCGACGGTGTCGGCGGGCTCGTTGTCGACGCGGGTGCGCATCTTGAAGTCGAAGGTCCGCCCGTCGGCGTCCTCGAAGGTCGAGGACTGCATGTCGGAGACGCGGGTCGGCCCTTCGGCGGGCTGGAGCTCGGTCATCTGGCGGAAATTCTGGACATAGCCGTCGCAGGCGGAGCCGCCGAAATCGAAGGCGATGCGGCCGTGCGCGGCGGTCGGGCTTTTTGCGCCGACCGATTTCGCGAGCGTGAGGTCATAGACCGCCCGATGCGGCGCGAGGACCACGTCGGCGCCGGGACGCCCGTCGAGCCGGCCCATGCGGACGGGGCCGGATTTCGCCGCTTCAGCCGCGACGGCGCCGGCGCAGAGGCCGACGACGCAGGCCACGGCTCCAAAGGACGACAGGCGGGCGCGCAGAAGCTGCATGGCTGGTTTCCCTCCCGCCCGCGTGGCGGCGCATGTTTCGACAATCTGCTTTTGACGATCCGCGCGCGGCGGGGGATCGGCTTCCGCCGGCGTGTGCGCGGCGCGTGTTCCAACCCGGACGCGAAGACGCCAGCCGGGCCAAGTTAAGATTTATTTCACGCATCCGCAATCTACTGGACGCGCGGAGCAGGCCTGAGTTTAGACCAGATTGCGGCGAGCCTGTGACCAGACGGCGCGCCGTCTGCCTCCCACGCCTGTCGCGGCGCGTTATTTCTCAAACGGTTCCAACCTATGCTGGCGTTTGCGCGACTGGATGGCGAGTGTTGACGAATCAGCCTAATTTTACCTTAAATTTTACCCGCTTCCGCCAGCTTCGCCCCTTCGGGCTCAGGCCCATGGTGCAGATGAAAGTCCGCATGCCGCGCCCGAAAGACGCACCCTGTCTAAAGGACATGCCTTGCGCAGCGCTTGCGCGCGCCTTCGCCGCGGCCGCGGGCCGCTCCATGACGCGTGTCCGTTCGTGACGCGCGCCTTCACGCCAGCATTTCAATCAAAGGTCAGCCATGAGCAGAACGGAAGAAAAACTCAAGGCGCTCGGGGTCGTCCTGCCGACGCCGGCGACGCCGGTCGCAAATTACCTGCCCTTCGTCGTCTCCGGCGCCTCGCTGGTGATTTCGGGCCAGCTGCCTTTCGGGCCCGACGGCCGACTCGCGCCCGAACACGAGGGCAAGCTCGGCGGCGCGGTCTCGCCCGAGGCCGGCAAGGCCGCGGCGCGGCTCTGCGTCGTCAATGTGCTGGCCCAGGCGAAGGCGGCGCTCGGCGATCTTGACCGGATCGTCCGCTGCGTGCGGCTCGGCGGCTTCATGAACGCCGCGCCGGGCTTCACCGCCCTGCCCGGCGTCATGAACGGCGCCTCGGATTTCATGGTCGAAGCCCTGGGCGAAGCCGGCCGCCATGCGCGCTCGACGGTCGGCGTCGCCGAGCTGCCGCTGAACAGCGCGGTCGAGGTCGAGGCCCTGTTCGAAATCCTGAGCTGAACAGCGTCTTCGTCGCCAGAGCGCGTGCGGCGGTCATCGCGTCGTCAACGCGTTCCAACATCTTGTCTTTACGTGTTTTCTTAACGTAAAAGTCTGCAACTTTTACTGAAAATGCGCTAACGACGCCGTCAAGACGTCGCGCCAGCTTCACGACGTCGGGCGTAGCCTCGTCGACCGGCTCCGATGCGATCCGGCCGCAACCCGCCCCAGGCCGCGGCGGGGCGCTCCGCGCTCCGTCCTTGTCCGCCTGCCCGCCCCTCGCGCCCGTCCCGGGAGCCGAAGATGAAGCCGCGCTTCGACCCGCATGCGCCGTTCTGGCTCACGGCGCGCCCGATCGCCCATCGCGGGCTGCATGGGGCCGAAAAAGGCGTCGTCGAGAACACGATCCGCGCGGCGCAGGCGGCGATCGCCAGAAATTACGCGATCGAATGCGACGTCGAGCTGACGCGCGACGGCGAGGCGGTCGTGTTTCACGACGACCGCCTCGACCGCCTGACTCAGGCGACGGGCAAGGTCGGCCATTTTTCGCTGCGCGAGCTCGAAGCGCTGCCGCTGCGCGACGACGCGGCGGCGCGCATTCCCTCGCTGCCGGCTTTTCTCGCGGCGGTCGCCGGGCGCGCGCCGCTCGTCATCGAGATCAAGAGCCGCTTCGACGGAGATTTTCGCCTCGCCGCCCGCGTGCTCGAAGCGCTGTCGGCCTATGACGGGCCGGCGGCGCTGAAAAGCTTCGATCCGCTCGTCCTCGCCTTTTTGCGCGCCCGCCGCGCGACCCGGCCGCTCGGGCTCGTGGCGCAGGCGGCCTATGAGGCCGAGGACTGGCCCGAGCTCACGCCGCGCCAGCGGCGGCTTCTCGCCGCCCTGGCCGATTTCGCCGAGGCGCGGCCCGATTTCCTGTCCTTCAACGTGAAGGACCTGCCGCACGCCGCGCCGACGCTCTGCGCGCAGGCGCTGGGGCTCGCGGTGATGACCTGGACCGTGCGCGACGCCCATGACCGCGCGCGCGCCGAAGCGGCCTCCGCCCAGATCGTGTTCGAGGGGTTTGCGCCCTGAGCGGCGCGGCTCAATGGGCGAGCGCGGCGCGGGCGCTGTCGGTCAGAAGCCGGCTTTTGACGAGAAAGTTGATCGAGCGTTCGGTCGCCTCGGCGCCGTCGCCGCGGAACTGGCTCACGCCCTCGGCCAGAACCTTGCCGCTGGCGACGTCGACGATGGCGACGTCGAGCGTCGAGATCAGGCTCGAGGCCTTGTGGATGGTCGAGACCACCGCGAACCGGGCGCCGGCCTCGCGCGCGATCGGCAGGTAGCAGCCTTCGCATTTGTAGAAGGGCTCGGCGGCCGCGATCTTGTGGTCGAACATGGCGAGATCGACCGGCCGACCGACGCCTTCCGCCTCGAGCGTGCGGGCGAGGCTTTCCGTCGCGCGGCCGAGCCGCTCCGCCTCGACGACGCCGTGCGGCGGCGCGACCGTCCCGCTCGTGTCCCAGAGCTCGACCGGAAAGATTGCGAGGCATGGCGTCTCGTCGACCTGCGCATGGGCTGCGCCGGCGCAGACGATCAGGGCCCAAAACCCCGCGACGACGATGCTCGGCCTCTTCATATCTCTTCCCCGGCGCGTCGTTTCAGCCTTCAGCGAAATGGCGCGCGCGCCCGCCGGTTTCAAGCGGGCGGGCCGTTTCTCGCGCCGTTTTGAGCCGCCTGCGCGCCGGGCGAGAGGGCGCCCCCTAGCCCTCCCGGGCGGCTTCGGCCGGGCGGTTCGCGGCGCTGCGGTCGACGCGGGTATAGAGCGTATAGGACGGGTCGAAGATGAATTTCAGGAGCAGCGCCGTCCAGGAGCGATGATATTTCAGATGGTCGTAGAACTCGGGCGCCATGCGCTTGAGCGCCGGCAGGCGGCGCCACGGCACGTCCGGAAAGTCGTGATGCTCGTTGTGATAACCGATGTTGAGCGCGAGCCGGTTCAGCGGCCCGTAATAATCGAAGGTCTCCTGCGCCGGGTCATGGGTGAAATGCTCCTGCACCCAGCGCGCGCCAAGCGGATGCAGCCCGCCGATCGAGAACCAGAAGGAGGCGAGCAGATAGACGAGCGCGTTGGGGCCAAACAGCGCGACCATCAGAATGTCGAAGGCGATGACGCAGGCGGCGTTGACATAGGTCCAGCGGCCCCACATCGGCACGGTGGCGCGCAGGCGCCCGAGCCGCGCGAGCTGGAAGGGCGCGAAGAAGAACATCCAGGCGGCCTTGCCGAGCGCGCTGCGGCCGAAGGTCCGCGCCTCCCAATGGCTTGGCAGGTCGGCGTCATAATCATAGTCGCCGAGATGGGAATGATGCTTGATGTGATAATAGCGGAAGCCCATGGCGGTCGGCGCGCCGTTCGGCAGGTCGGCCAGGATGCCGACCCATTTGTTCCACACCGGCCGCGCGAAAATGGCGTTGTGGCAGGCGTCGTGGATGACGACGAACATGGCGTGGTTGGCGAAGGCGCCGACGAAGATCGCCACGAGGACCGCGAGCCACCAGTAGGAGAGGCCGAGCAGGCCCATCGTCGCCGCGATCGCGATCTGGCCGGCGACGACGCAGGCGGTGACGAGCGCCGTGAACGGGTCGTGGCCGATCAGCGCCTTGACCTCGGGGTGGGCCGCGAGAATGGCGCGGCGGCGGATCGGATGCGGGCGCGGCTCGCGCGTCTTGAGGAAGCCGTCGGGCGCGGCGTCCCGCGCGTCGCCGGCGCTGAAATCTGTCACATGCAGATTCATTCTTCTCTCCTGAAGATGGACCACGCGCAGATTTACGGCGATCCGCTTCATGTCGATCTGATCCAGCGCAGATCGGCGATCAATTCAAGCTACGGCGTTTTACTTTAAGGCCGGCCCGCGTGATCGGGCGATGCTTGAATTCTTCTAAAGGCGGGCGGTTGCGCCGCCCTTCGACACAGATGCGAAGCTTTGGCGGAACGCCGCCGGTCAGCCGTTCAACTCTTTTTCATAGATGCGATGAACCTTGTCGAGCTTGCCGCCGGCGAGCTCGATCGGCCGGCGCATGCCGACATTGTCCTCGAGCACCCAGCCGAACTCCACTTCGGCGTAGGCGCTGCCGGAGCTGCGGCGGCGGATCTCCTCGATGAAGGCGAGGATGACGGCGCCGCCCGCAGCCTTTCGCTGCAGCGCGCGGCGCAGGCCAAACAGCAGCAGCCGCCCCGAGACGAAGCGATGGCGGCGCATGCGCGCGAGCAGCCGCGGCAGGTTGAACGGCGCGAGCCGCCCGCCAAGGTCGGCCGTGATCTCATGGAGGTTGGGCAGCACGATGGCGAAGGACACGGGCGCGCCGTCGAGCTCGATCATGAAGCCGCCTTCGGGCGGCATGATGAAGCGCAGCGCGTCGGCGCTCGACATGAACTCCTCGACCGTGAAGGGGACGAAGCCCCAGTTCTCGGCCCAGGCGTCGTTGAACAGGTCGACGATGATCTTCGCCTCGGACTTGAGGTTCTTCATGTCGAAGTTGCGGATCTTCAGCCGGTCGCGCCATTCGGGCCGGTTGACGATGACCGGCTTCGACTCGCGGTCCTTGTCGGTCACGCGATAGCTGTAGGAGACGAGGTCGCGCGCCTTGACATAGCCGAGCCGCTCCAGCATCGGCCCGAGATAGGGCGGGTTCCAGGGCGAGAAAATCATCGGGCGCGTCTCGAAGCCCTCGACGAGCAGCCCGGCCTCGCCCCAGACCGAGGGCGAGAACGGCCCATGCGTCTTCGTCGCGCCGCGCGCCGCGAGCCAGCGCTCGGCGCTGTGGGTCAGCGCCGCGACGACCGCCTCGTCGTCGACGGCGTCGAGGCAGCCGAACTGCGCGCGCGAGGCGCCGACCGGGTCCGGCTGGCCGGGCTTGTAGACCTGCGCCAGGATGCGTCCCGCCGGCGCGCCGTCGCGCAGCGCGAGAAAGGCCTGATGCTCGACCTGGCGGAAATGCGGATTGAGCTTCGAGCCGAACAGGGTCCAGCGCTCGGCGTCGAGCGAGGGCGCGAAGCCCGGCCGGCCGGCGTAGATCTGGCGCGGCAGGCGGCAGAAGGCCATGAAGCGCTTCAGGCCGTCGACAGGCACGACGTCGAGTCTGGCCGTCGCGGCGGCGTGGGGTCTTGCGTCCACTGTCTCGTCCCGTGATGCGCGCGTCATGCGAAAAGGCGCGTCCGCCTCCGGCCGCGCCTTGTCAGATCCCGTCGAAGCGGGGCGTTGACGCCCGCCGGCCTCAGGGCGCGGCCGCGCCGGCCGCCGCGAGCGCCGCCGCGAGTTCGGCGCCGGCCGTGGCCGGACAGGCGGCGAGCGTGTCGATCACGCCCCTGATCTCGTCTTTCGTATGGGCGGCCGAAATGAAGAAGCGCAGGCGCGGCTGGTCCTTCGGCACGCCGATCTGGATGATCGGCGGCACGTAATAGCCGTTCTCCATCAGGTGCTGGGAGGCGGCGAGCGTCTCGAAGCTGTCGGAGAACAGGATCGGCACCACGCCGCGGCCGATCGCCGGCCCCGTGTCGAGCCCCGCCTCATGGGCGAGCGTCATGAACAGCTCGGCGTTCTCGCGCAGCTTTCCGACGCGCCAGACCTCGTCCTGCATCAGCCGGAGCGCGGTCGAGGCGGCGGCGCAGATGACGGGCGAGAGGCCGACCGAATAGACGAAGCCCGGCAGCGTGTAGCGCATCCAGTCGATCACCGCCGTCTTGCCCGCGACGAAGCCGCCGCAGGAGGCGAAGGACTTCGACAGCGTGCCGACGATGAGGTCGACGCGGGCCGGGTCGACGCCGGCGTATTCGCACAGGCCGCGCCCGGTCTCGCCGAGCACGCCGACGGAATGCGCTTCGTCGACCATCAGCCAGGCGTTGTGGCGCTCCTTGAGCTCGATCAGGCGGTTGAGGTCGGCGACGTCGCCGTCCATGCTGTAGAGGCTCTCGACCACGATCATCACGTTGCGGTAGCGGTCGCGCCGCTCGCTCAGCAGGAAGTCGAGATGGTCGAAGTCGTTGTGGCGGAAGGTCACCGTCTCGGCGACGGCGCTCTTGGCGCCGCTGACGATGCTGTTGTGCGACAGCTCGTCGATGAACAGCGCGTCGCGCGTGCCGAGAAGATGTGAAATGGTCGTCACATTGGCGAGGTAGCCGGAGACGAGCGCGAGCGCGGAGTCGGCGCCGAGGAATTTGGCGATGTCCTGCTCGAGCGCCCGATGGGTCGAGCGTTGTCCGCCGACGAGCCGCGAGGCGAGCGCGCCGACGCCGAGCGTCTCGAGCGCCGCCGCCGCCGCGGCCTTGACGGCCGGATGGGTCGAAAGGCCGAGATAGTCGTAGTTGGCGAAGCTGACGAAGCGGCGGCCGTCTTCCGCGGCTTCCCTGCGCAGGCTGTCGATAGGAGCGAAGAAAGGATCGCCATTGTCGAGATAAGCCTTGCCGGCGAGGCGGAAGCGCCGCGTGGCGTGGTCTTCAAGACTGTTGAACTTGCTCACTTAAGCCGGCTGTCCAATGATGTAGGAGTAGAATCCGCACGGCCCCGGGCCTGCGCAGCGTTCGAGCCGAGCAATAGCATCGCCGAAGCCGCGGCGCGATAGCCGAAAAGGACGAAGCGCCGCCCCCCTCGCCGCCTACCTTGATAAGGCTCCATTTTTCAAATGGTTAAAACGGCTGTCAATTCCGATTACAAAACGTAACATCGCCGGCTCCCGGCCGCTTCCGGGGACGGGCGTTTTGCCGTAAAGCTTGCGGGCGGCGAGGATGGACCAGGCTCCGCGCCGCCGATTTGGGAGGATCGTCCATGACCGACGTCGTCGTGCGCACGCCGATGCAATATCTCGACCGGGCCAATGACGCGCTGCGCGACCTCGGCCTCCTGCCCGCGAAGGTCGAGCCCGCGCCGATCAACGCCCTGCTCGAAAAGATCTCGGACCTCGACCCCGACCGCATCGCGCTGATCGCCAAGACGCTCGGCGAGGCCTCGGTGTTCAACGAGGTGGTGCGCAACGAGACCTCGGCCATGTCGATCGGCCAGCGCTACCAGGACATCGCGAAAAGCTTCGATTCGATCCGCGACGACGCGAAAACCATGGTCGACCAGCTCGACGACGGCAAGATCGACCTGTTCGAGCGCGTCAACAACGTCTGGATGAAGGTGTCGCGCGGCGACGTCGCCGGCCGCTTCGACAAGATCCGCGAGACCTATCTCGAAGTGGCCGCCGCCACCAACGACCAGATCCGGCGCGAAAGCCGCATCCTCGAGGCCTATCGCGAATTCCGCGGCGCCCTCAAGCAGGCCGAGGTGATGGCGCTCGAAGTGCAGGAGAAGGCCCAAGCGGCGCTCGAGGCCGCCAAGGCCGGGCTCAAGACCGCGGCGGACGCCGTCGCCGGCTTTTCAGGCTCGGCCCCGGCCGAGCGCGCCAATCTCGAGATGACCCGCGACGCCCACATGAACCGGGTGCAGGACGAGGAGAAGCGCTACCAGATCGCCAAGGACCTCGCCGACAATCTGACCATCAGCTACAACACCTCGGAAGTGGTGATGGCGCGGCTGATGCAGACGACCCACGCCAAGGAGCGCGTCTACGCCCAGTCGGTCAGCTTCTTCTCGACCAACGAGAGCGTGCTGACGGCGCTGAAGGCCTCCTTCACCGGCCTGTTCGGCCTGCATGAATCGACCGCCACCCTCGACGCCATGAAGGAGGGCGTCTCGAAATCGCTCGAAACCCTGTCCGAGGTCGGCGTCTCGGTGCAGGAGGCGGCGCTGCGCGCGGGCTACGGCCCGACGGTGCGCGCCGACGCCGTGAAGAAGCTTGTCGACAGCGTGGTCTCCTATCAGGAACGCGCGCTCGAAATCGTCGACGAGATGCGTGACATGGCGACCAAGAACTCGACCGAGATCCGCGACGCGGTCGAAGCCGGCAACCGCCGCCTCGCGCGGCTCGTGTCGGAAGGCCGGGCGCTCGGCGTCGATGGCTGAGGCCGCCGCGGCGCCGGCGGGCGCCGCCCTGCGCGGCGTCAGGATCGACGACGTCATGCTCGCCATGGACGTCGTCGACACGCTGCGCCGGCAGGAGGCCTTCGTCGCGCGCGAGCTCGACGAGGACGGCCGCGAGGCCGAGCTCACGGCGCGGCTGCGGCGCATCTATCGCGAACAGGGCATCGAGGTCTCGGACGAAACCATCGCCGAGGGCGTCAAGGCGCTGAAGAACAGCCGCTTCGTCTACACGCCGAGAAAGCCCGGCCTCGCCCGCAGCCTCGCGCTGCTGTGGATCGCGCGCGGCAAAATCGCCGGCTGGCTCGCCGCCGTCGCCGGCCTCTTCTTCGCGGCGCTCGCGGGCTATTATGTCTTCATCGAGCGGCCGGCCCGGATCGAGGCCGAGCGCGCGCGCATCGAGCTTGCGGCCGTTCTGCCGAAGGCGCTCGAAAGCGCCCACGCCGAAGCCTTCGCCGAGGCCAGGGACGTCGCCGGCCGGGCCAAGGCCGACGAGCTTCTGGGCGACGGCAAGCGCGCGCTCGCCAAGGGCGACGTCGAGGGCGCCCGGGCCGCGCAAAAAAACCTCGCGGCGCTGGCGCAGGAGCTGCGGCGGAGCTTTGACGTCATGGTCGTCTCGCGCCCGGGCGAGCGCAGCGGGATCTTCCGCATCCCCGAGCGCAACCCCAACGCGCGCAATTATTATCTGATCGTCGAGGCGATCGGGCCGGACGGTCGGCCGATCCCGCGCGCCGTGACCAGCGAGGAGGACGGAAAAGTCAGCACGGTCACGAAATGGGGCCTGCGCGTCGACAAGCCGCTCTATGACAGGGTCGCCGCCGACAAGGCCGACGACGGCATCGTCGAGAACCGCAAGCTTGGCGAGAAGAAGCGCGGCGCCCTTGAGATCGACTGGAGCGCGCCGGTCTCCGGCGCCGCCATAACGCAATGGTGAAACGATGATCACCGGCCAGCAGGCCCTTTGGCAGGTCGAGCAGGCGACGGCGGCGGCGCGCGCCGAAGAAGACCGCGGCAAGGCGGAGCTCGCCGCCGCCGAGGCCGAGCTCGTCCGGCTGCGCGAGGCGCGCGCCGGCCTGTTGCGCGAACTCGCCGGCGCGCGGCTCGACGCTTTGCGCCGCGAGGGCGTCACCTTTGACTATGCCTCGGCCGAGGCGCGCGCCCTGAAGCTTCTCGAACGCAGCGCCGCGCTCGACGACCTGCGCCGGCGCATCGCGCCGGCGAAGCCGCGCGCGCGGCCGAGGCCGAGCGCCGCGCCAGGGCCGAGACGGCCGGGCGCAGCCTCGCCGCGCTGGAGGAGAAGCAGGCCGGCGTCGAGGCCGGCGTGCGCGCCTCGGGCCCCTGGATCGCCGCCAGGGAGAGGCTCGAACAGACCCAGCGCACGCTGGAGGCGGCCGAACGCAAGGCCGCTTCGGCCGAGGCCGACCGCGCCGAAAAGGGCAAGCCCTATGAGGACGACCCGCTGTTCATCTATCTGTTCCGCCGCGGCTTCGGGACGTCGGCCTATCGCGCGGGGAGCCTCGCGCGCTTTTTCGACGGCAAGGTCGCGCGCTTCATCGGCTATGACGCGGCGCGCGCCAACTACCAGCTTCTGAACGAGATTCCGCCGCGCCTGCGCGAGCACGCCGAACGCCAGAAGCAGCTGCTGGCGCAGGCGCGCGAGCAGCTCGCCGGCGTCGAGAAGGCGGGCCTTGAGGCCGCGGGCCTCGGCCCCCTGATCGACGAGGCGCGGCGCGCGCAGGCCGGGCTCGCCGACACGGACCGCCGCCTTTCCGGGGCCGACGCCGTTCTGGCGAAGCTCGACGCCGAGCAGGACAAGGCGCTCGCCGCGCGCGCGCAGGAGGCCGAAGCCGAGGCGGTGCGTCTTGTCGCCGACGCCGATTCGCGCGCCTCGGTCGCCGAGCTCTACCGCAAGGCGGCGATGACCATGTCCGCCGCCGACGACGCGCTGGTGCGGCGGATCGAGGCCGGCGACAAGACGCTCGCCGCCGCCGAACGCGCCCATCTTGAGCTCGTCGGCAGGGCGCGGGCGCTCGCGCGGCGGCGCCATGAGATCGAGGCGCAGCGCGCCGGTTTCCGCCGCCGCGGCTATGACAACCCGATGGGGCGTTTCTCGAACGAGGGCGCCATCGCCGACGCGCTCGGCGGCTTCTTGAAAGGCGCGATCACCGGCGCCGTGCTCGGCCAGGTGTTCCAGCAGGGGTATCAGGAGCGCGACCGGCGCGCCGATTCGAGCTTTGGCGGCGGCGGCGGATTCAATTTTCCGGGCGCGGGCGAGCGCTGGCCGGACCCGGGCGGCTTCGACGGCTGGGCGGGCCCGGGCGCCGGCCCGCCGGCCGACCAGGGCCCGTGGGGCGGCGGCGACGGGTTTCGCACCGGCGGCGGATTCTGACCGCCCTGTGCGGATCCTGTTGAAAACTCTCGGAAAGGCCGAGAAAATACGGGAAACTGAAGCGCCCGACGCAACCTGGAGCCTGAACCGTGAGTTTGGCGCGAACCCTGCTCCTTCCGGGGCTTGCTCTAGGGATGTTCGCGGCCTTGACCATCATGTTCCGAACCCATGAGGCGCGTCTTGAGGCGGTCATGCGCCCCGCGCCCCGCGCCGACGAGGCGCTCTGCGAAGGGCGCCGCTATGTGGCGCACTCGACCGGACACGGCCCCGCGACCCATATCCGACTCGCCGTCGGCGGGACGAACGGCGCCCTGCTCGTCGATTATGGCGCGACGCGCAGTTCGCTCTCGGCGGCCGAGTTTCCGCACGCCTATTCGCCGATGATCGCCGAAGTCGACCTGCCGGGCTTTTCACACGGCTCGTTCGCGTTGCGGCGCTACCGCATGTCGCGCGAGCCCCCGGGCGGCCAGTTCGGCGTCCTTGGCACCGATTTTCTGTCCCTGCTCACGACGCAGTTTTCGGAGTCGGGCGTTCACATCGGCGTGAAGCCATGCGACGCGGCGAAGCTCAGGGCGAAGGGCTTCACGCCGATCTCGCAGGACGGCTTCTTTTCAGCCGACATCGGGCGCACCACGCGCGGGCGTCCGAACGTGCCGGTGGTGTTCGTCAGCATCGGCGGCCTGCGCGCCTTCGCCCAGATCGACACGGGCTATGACGACGCGCTCGAGCCGCACAGCGTCGACGTCAACGAACCCTTCTTCGACGAGCTTGAGCGCTCCGGCGCGACGCTGGAGCGCGGGCGCGACATCTGGGTCGCGACCTGCAGCGGACGCGAGAGCCGCAGGGTCTACAAGGTGCGCGGCCGCCCGCTCCTGATCGAGACCGAGACGGGCGCGCTCGTGCGCCGCGTCGACGACTTCACCGTCATCGTCAAGCGGCCGAACGGCTGCGGCGGCATCGCGCTGATGTCCATGCCGGCGGCGCAGCTCGGCGCGTCCTTCCTCAAGACCTTCGGGACGACGATCTTCGACCCCAAGTCGGACCGGGTCTGGATCGGGCCGGAGGGGCGCTCAGGCGAAGGCCGGTCAGACTGAAACGGTCTTTCGCCGCCGCCTTGCGGCTTCACGCCCGCGCCCGTCAGTCCTGGACGATGAGCAGAAGGAAGACGACGAACAAAATGAGATGCGAAAGGCCCTGCAGCGCGTTGGTGCGCCCGCTCGAGAAGGTGACGATCGACAGCGCGAGCGTCAGCACGAGCAGGATCAGGTCGGCGCCCTCGACGCCAAGCGCCATCGGCAGGTTGAGGACGTAAACCAGCACGATCATGATCGGCACGGTGAGGCCGATCGAGGACAGCGCCGAGCCGAAGATGACGTTGATCGAGCGCTGCAGATGGTTCGCATGGGCCGCGCGCGCGGCGCTGAGCCCTTCGGGCGAGATCACCAGAAGCGCGATGACGACGCCGCCGATGACGGTCGGCTGGCCGAGCGTCTCGATCACGTAATCGACCGGACGGGCCATCTGCTCGGCGAGATAGACGACCGGCGCGAGATAGGCGACGAGCAGGGCGAAATGGACGCGCGTCGAGCGCCCGGCTTCCGGCGCCGTGGCGTGAACGGGCGCGCCCGGCTCGTCGGCGAGCACGAAGAAGCTGCGGTGGCGCCCGGTCTGGATGGCGAGGAACACGCAATAAAGGCCGACGCAGACGGCGGCGAGGGCGAAGCGCTGCGCCGTCGAATAGGTCGGGCCCGGCGTCGTATGGGTGAAGTCGGGCAGGACGACGCAGAGCACGGCGAGCGGCAGGATCACGCCGAGATAGGCGTTGGCGCCTTGCAGATTATAGTGCTGCTCCTTGTGCCGCAGCCCGCCGATCAGCAGCGACAGCCCGACGAGGCCGTTGAGGTTGATCATGACCACGGCGAGCAGCGTGTCGCGCACGAGCGTCGGGTTGGGGTCGCCGTGCAGCATCACGGCGGAGATGCTCATGACCTCGATGAAGGTCACGGCCAGCGTCAGGATCAGCGTGCCATAGGGCTCGCCGAATTTCTCGGCGAGGCGCTCGGCGTGGCGCGCCGCGCTGAAGGCCGAACCGACGATCGCCGCAAACAGCCATAAAAAGACGCCGACGAGCGCGTCAGGCCGGCCGAGCGCCGCAAACAGGACGTCGCCCTTCGCCCAGAACAGGGCGCAGGTCGCGGCGGCGAAGCCGAACATCCATTCGGTCCGCCAGAGCGGACGCGCCGCCGCGCCGGCCGGAGAGGCGTTCATGTCGATCTTCCCCGCGCCGGCGGGCTCCGGCGCGCCAAGACCTTACTCCAGCACCATCAGAAGGTCGCGCGCGTCGATCTGCGCGCCGGGCGAGACGAGGATTTCGGCGACCTTGCCGGCGCAGGCCGCGTGCAGCGAGGTCTCCATCTTCATGGCTTCGAGCGTCGCCAGCACGTCGCCGGCCTTGACCTCCTGGCCGAGGCGCACGGCGATGGTCGAGACCGCGCCGGGCATCGGCGCCGCGACATGATGGTCGTTGCCGTCCTCGGCCTTGCGCCGCGCGACCGCCGTCACCGCCGCCGAGCGGTCCTTGATGCGGATGATGCGCTGCTGGCCGTTGAGCTCGAAGAACACCTTCTTGTGGCCCTCGTCGTCGACGTCGCCGATGGTCACGAGCAGGATGACGAGGATCTTGCCGGGCTCGATTTCGACCGCGACCTCGTCGCCGGGCTGCATGCCGTAGAAGAACACGGGCGTCGGCAGGGTCGAGACCGGGCCGTAGCGGCGGATCGTGCCGGCGAACTCCGTGAACACCTTCGGATACATGAGATAGGAGGCGAGCTCGTCGTCGGAGAGCGCGCGGCCGACGAGCTTTTCGGCCTCCATGCGCGCGGCCGCAAGGTCGGTCGGCGGCAGCAGCGCGCCGGGGCGCCCGTCAATTGGCGTCTCGCCCTTCAGCGCCTTCGCCTGCAGGGCTTTGGGCCAGCCGCCCGGAGGCTGGCCGAGATCGCCGGCGAGCATCTCGACCACCGAGTTGGGGAAGGCGATGTCGCGCTCGGGGTCGAGCACCTCGTCGGGCTTGAGGTTCTGGCTGACCATCATCAGCGCCATGTCGCCGACGACCTTCGACGAAGGCGTCACCTTGACGATGTCGCCGAACAGGTCGTTGGCCGCGCGATAGGCTTTCGCCACCTCGTGCCAGCGCGTCTCGAGGCCGAGGCTCCTCGCCTGCTCGCGCAGATTGGTGAACTGGCCGCCCGGCATCTCGTGCAGATAGACTTCGGACGTGCCGCCCTTGAGGTCGCTCTCGAAGGCGGCGTACTGCATGCGCACCGCCTCCCAGTAGAAGCTCAGCTGGCGGATCGCCTCGGCGTCGAGCCCGGCGTCGCGCGGGCTGTGGCGCAGCGCCGCCGCGATCGAGCCGAGGCAGGGCTGCGAGGTCGTGCCCGACAGGGCGTCGATGGCGGCGTCGACGGCGTCGATTCCGGCGTCGATCGCCGCGAGCACGGTCGAGGCCGAGACGCCCGAGGTGTCATGCGTGTGCAGATGCAGCGGCAGCCCGATTTCTTCGCGCAAGGTCTTGACCAGGATGCGCGCGGCGGCCGGCAGCAGCAGGCCGGCCATGTCCTTGATCGCCAGAATGTGGCAGCCGGCCTTCTCCAGCTCCTTCGCCACGCCGACATAATATTGCAGCGAATATTTCGCGCGGTCGGGATCGAGGATGTCGCCCGTGTAGCAGATCGCGCCCTCGGCGAGCTTGCCGGTCTCGGCCACGGCGTCGATCGCCACGCGCATGTTCTCGACCCAGTTCAGGCAGTCGAACACGCGGAAGATGTCGATTCCGGCGGCGGCGCGGCGCACGAAATATTTCACGACATTGTCGGGATAATTGGTGTAGCCGACGCCGTTCGCCCCGCGCAGCAGCATCTGGGTCAGAAGGTTCGGCGCGCGCTCGCGCACCAGCGCCAGCCGCTCCCACGGGTCCTCCGACAGAAAGCGCATCGACACGTCGAAGGTCGCCCCGCCCCAGCATTCGAGCGACAGGAGCTGCGGCAGGCCGCGCGCATAGGCCGGGGCGACGGCGACGATGTCGCGCGTGCGCATGCGGGTGGCGATCAGCGACTGATGCGCGTCGCGCATGGTCGTGTCGGTGACGAGCACCCGTTCCTCGTCGCGCATCCATTGCGCGAAGCCCTTCGCGCCCAGCGCCTCGAAGCGCTGGCGCGTCCCGTCGGGGACCGGATGGTCGCCGTCAAAGCGCGGCGGCACCGGCGGGCGGGCGGAGGCCGGCGGCTTCGCCCGCCCGCGCGTCTCGGGATGGCCGTTGACGCTGACGTCGGCGACCCAGCTCAGCAGGCGCGTCGCGCGGTCCTGCCGCTTGCGGAAGTCGAACAGCGACGGCGTCTCGTCGATGAAGCGCGTGGTGTAGTCGTTGGCGACGAAGGCCGGATGATTGATGATGTTGTGCAAAAAGGCGAGATTGGTGGCGACGCCGCGGATGCGGTATTCGAGCAGGGCGCGGTCCATGCGCCGGATCACCTCCTGCGGCGTCGGCGCCCAGGCGGTGACCTTTTCGAGCATCGGATCATAGAAACGCGTGACGATCGCGCCCGAATAGGCGGTGCCGCCGTCGACGCGGATGCCAAAGCCCATGGCCCCGCGATAGGCGGTGATGCGGCCGTAGTCGGGGATGAAGTTGTTTTCCGGGTTCTCGGTGGTGATGCGGCACTGCAGCGCGTGGCCCGAGAGCCTGATGTCCTTCTGCTCGGGAATTCCGGTCTCGTCGAGGACGCCGATGCGGCCGCCCTCGGCGACGCGGATCTGCGCCTTGACGATGTCGAGGCCGGTGACGACCTCGGTCACCGTGTGCTCGACCTGGATGCGCGGATTGACCTCGATGAAATAGAATTTGTTGGTGTCGGCGTCGAACAGGAACTCGACCGTGCCGGCGTTGACGTAGCTCGCCGCGCGCCCGATCTTGAGCGCCGCCTCGCACAGTTCGGCCCGCGTCGCCGCGTCGAGATAGGGCGCGGGGGCGCGCTCGATCACCTTCTGGTTGCGCCGCTGGATCGAGCAGTCGCGCTCGAACAGATGCACTAGCGCGCCGTGCTGGTCGCCGAGGATCTGGACCTCGACGTGCCGGGCGCGGCGCACCAGCTTTTCGAGATAGACTTCGTCCTTGCCGAAGGCGGATTTCGCTTCTCTTTTCGCGCTGGTGACGAGTTCGAGGAGCTTGTCCTCGCTCTCGATCGGGCGCATGCCGCGCCCGCCGCCGCCCCAGGACGCCTTGAGCATGACCGGATAGCCGATTCCGGCGGCGAGCCGCTTGATCTCTTCGGGATCGTCGGGCAGCGGATCGGTCGCCGGCATCACCGGGGCGCCGGATTTGACCGCGATGTTGCGGGCGGCGACCTTGTTGCCGAGGTCGCGCATGGTCTGCGGCGAGGGGCCGATGAAAATGATCCCGGCTGCGGCGCAGGCCTCGGCGAACTCCGGGCTTTCGGACAGGAAGCCGTAGCCCGGATGGATGGCGTCGACCTTGGCGTCGCGCGCGACGCGGATCACCTCGTCGATCGACAGATAGGCTTCGAGCGGCCCCTTGCCGACGCCGATCTGATAGGCTTCGTCGGCCTTGAAGCGGTGCAGGGAAAGCTTGTCTTCCTCGGCGTAAACCGCCACCGTCCTGATGCCGAATTCGCTCGCCGCGCGGAACACGCGAATGGCGATCTCGGAACGGTTGGCGACCAGAAGACGACGGATGCGCGCCATGGCTACTCGCTGTCGGTTTGGATCGAAGGGGCGGTGCGGGTCGAAGGGGCGTTGCGGGTCGAAGGGGCGGTGCGGGTCGAAGGGGCGGTGCGGGTCGAAAAGGCTGCTCAAAACCATGAATCTCGCGGCGGGGGAATCGCCTGCGGCGCACAGACTAAGGCTGCGCCCGCCCGGAGCCAAGGCCGGAACGGCGGGATGGGCCCGCCGCGAGGCCGCGGCCCCGTGAGAACGCGGCCCTGGCCTAGCAAGAAGCAGGCCCGCGGCCGGGCCGCTCTCGCCCTGTCGGTCTTTCTGGCGGGCGCCCCATGCCTTCTGGCAGGCGTCCCATGCCTTGCGGCCGGGGCCGCCGTCGGCCGCAAAGAGGCGGCCGCGCCCGACTGCGCCGCCCCGCAGCCGGCGCGCGGCAGGACGGCGGCCGCGCCCGGGCGCGGCGTGGTGCGCGCCGTCGACGCGCGGCTCGAGCTTCTGCTCGAGGACGGGCGCGTCGTGAAGATCGCCGGCCTCGATCCGCCGCGCCCGACGCCGGACGCGCCCGAGCTTGACGAGGAGGCCGCGCGCGAAGCCGGCGAGCGCCTCGTCGGGCGCGAAATCGTGCTTGCGCCGCTTTATACGGCGCCCGACCGCTGGGGCCGGGTCGTCGCCGAGGTTTTTGCGCCGGCGCCCGGGGGGGCGGCCACGGCCTCGATCGCGGGCGGGCTCCTGCGCGCGGGCCTCGGCCGGGTCGAGGCGGGCGCCGCGGCGCGACGCTGCCGCGCCTATCTTCTTGGCGAGGAAGCCGCCGCGCGGGCGGCGAGGCTTGGCGTTTGGGCCGATCCGTATTATGCGGTGCTGCGTCCGGCCGACCGCGCCGGCTTCGCCGAGCGGGCCGGAACGCTCGCCATCGTCGAGGGCGAAGTGGTCGGGATCGAGGTTTCGGACTTCCGGACCACGCTGACCTTCGGCGAACGGCGGGGCCAGGCGTTTTCGATCGTCGTCGCGGCGCGCAATCTGAAGCGCTTTTCCGCCGCCGGGGTCGATCTTGCCGCCCTCAGGGGCAAGATCGTGCGCGCGCGCGGCCTTGTCGATCTGCGCTTCGGGCCGCAGATCGAGATCGAAGAGCCCGGCGAGATCGAGGCGTCCGCGCCGGGCGCGGCCGACGGACGCGCGGACGCGCGGTGAACGGGGTTTGCGAGCTTGACGTCCTCTTCCGCCGCCGCACGCCCCGGCCCCGCCCGCCGCGACGCGACCGGGCGGCGCGCGCGCGCCTGCGCGGCCAAGGGCGCCCTCGCGCTGGCGCTCGTGTTCGCGCTTTCGGCCTGCGCCTCGATCGAGCCGCAGATCGAGCGTCAGGCCAGGATCGAGACGCCGCCGCCGCCGCCGCGCCCGCCGGCGGCCGAGCCCAGGGTTTCCCCGGCGCACGCCCGCATGGCCGCCCTGTTCGACGGCGAATACAAGGATCCGGCCGCCGAGCGCTTTCTGAACGACGTGCTGGCGAAGCTCGCCAAAGCGGACGACCGGCCGAGCGAGCCCTACAAGGTGACGATCCTCAACTCCCCGATCGTCAACGCCTTCGCCCTGCCGCCGCGCGACCTGTTCGTGACGCGCGGCCTGCTCGCGCTCGCCAACGACGCTTCCGAGGCCGCCGCCGTGATGGCCCATGAGATCTCCCATCTGACCGCCCGACACGCGGCGCGGCGCGAAGAGGAGGAAAAGCGCGCCGCGGTCATCAGCCAGGCCGCGAGCGTCGTGCAGGACAAGAAGACGAGCGAGGCGGTCGAGGCCACGGCGCGACGCACGATCGCCTCCTTCTCGCGCCAGCAGGAGCTCGAAGCCGACCAGCTCGGCGTCAGGACCATCGCGCGGGCGGGCTACGACCCTTATGGCGCGGCGCGCTTCCTGACCGCGCTCGGCCGCTCGGCCTCGATGCGCGGCGCCCTCATCGGCCAGAACGCCAGCGCGGAGCGGCCCGACATTCTCTCGACCCATCCGGCGACGCCGGAGCGGGCGAGCCTCGCGCGGGCCGCGGCGCGCCAGATCGGCGCGCCCGGCGTCGGGACGCGCGACCGCGCCGCCTATCTCGCCGCGATCGACGGCGTCGCCTTCGGAGACCCGGCCTCGGAAGGCGTCGTGCGCGGGCGCAAATTCGTGCATGCGCGGCTCGGCCTCGTCTTCGTCGCGCCCGAAGGCTTCGCGCTCGAGAACGCCGCCAAGGCGCTGCTCGGCGTGTCGGCCTCGGGCGACGAGGCGCTGCGCCTCGACAGCGCCAAGGTCGCGCCCGACGTCACGCTCGAAGCCTATATGGCGTCCGACTGGATGGAGGGCGTCGACAAGGCGACGATCGAGCCGATCGACCTCAACGGCTTTCCCGCCGCCATCGCCAGCGCGAAAGCCGGGGAATGGAGTTTCCGCCTCGCCGTCGTGCGCTTCGAGAAGAGCGAGGTCTACCGGCTGATCTTCGCCTTCAGGAAGCCCGGCCCCGACGCCGAACGGCTGTTTCGCGAGGCCCTCTCCTCGTTCCGCAAGGCGAGCCCCGAGGATCTGCGCGCGCTGCGCCCGCTGCGGCTCCTCGTCGTCGCGGCCCAGCCCGCGGACACGGTCGCGACGCTCGCCGCCAGAATGGCCACCTCCGAGCCGAAGGAGGAGCTGTTCCGCCTGATCAACGGCCTCGACGAGACCGAGAAGCTCGAACCCGGCGAGCGCTACAAGATCGTGGTCGAGGCGCCCTGAAGCCAGGGTCCGAAAACGCGCGATTGCATTATGGCGACTTCGGGCTAGCATGACGAAAGTCGCCGGAGAAGCGGCGATTCGAGGCTTCGCTCCTGTTCGAGGATGGCGCATGCGCGCGCTCTGGCTTCTTCTGCTCGTGCCCTATGTCGGCCTGCTGTGGGTTCCATTCTACAACCACCTCGACCCGCGGCTGTTCGGCTTCCCGCTGTTCTACTGGTATCAGCTGCTGTTCGTGCCGATCACGGCCGGCCTCACCTACATCGTCTATCTGGCGGTGAAGGACGACGCGCTCGGACGCGAGAGCGGCCCGCCCGGCGGCGGCCGTCACTGAGCCTCCGAAAAATCTCCTGAGCTCACAGCCCGACGCCGGCGCGCCGTCCATGGCCGCCCGCCATGCGCATCGACGGAGCGGACCATGACATCCGGCCTCGACATCCCGGCCCTCGTCGTCTTCACCTTCTTCTTCCTGCTCGTCACGGTCATGGGCTTCGTCGCGGCGCATTGGCGCCGCCCCAAGACGCTCGCCCATCTCGACGAATGGGGGCTCGGCGGCCGGCAGTTCGGCACCTGGATCACCTGGTTCCTCGTAGGCGGCGACTTCTACACCGCCTATACGGTGATCGCGGTCCCGGCGCTCGTCTACGCCACCGGCGCCTTCGGCTTCTTCGCCCTGCCCTACACCATCATCGTGTTTCCCTTCGTGTTCACGGTGATGCCGCTGCTGTGGAAGGTCGCGAAGGACAGGGGCTTCGTGACGGCGGCCGATCTGGTGCATGGGCGCTACAATTCGCGCGCGCTCGAGCTCGCGGTCGCGGTCACCGGCGTCGTCGCCACCATGCCCTATATCGCGCTGCAGCTCATCGGCATGGCCGCGGCCATGCACGCGCTCGGCATTCCGGGCGAGGGGCCGCTCGTCATCGCCTTCCTGATCCTCGCCTTCTACACCTATTCTTCGGGCCTGCGCGCGCCGGCGCTGATCGCCTTCGTCAAGGACATCATGATCTATATCGTGGTGTTCGTGGCGATCGCCTTCATCCCGATCAAGCTCGGCGGCTACGACGCCGTGTTCGCGGCGGCCGACGCCGCCTTCAAGGCCAAGGGATCGGGCGGGATTCTGCTCGGGCCGCACCAGTATACGGCCTACGCCACCCTCGCGCTCGGCTCCGCCCTCGCCGCCTTCATGTATCCGCACACGCTGACGGCGATCTTCGCCAGTTCGGGCGCGAACACCATCCGCAAGAACGCCGTGATGCTGCCGGCCTATACGCTGCTGCTCGGCCTCATCGCCCTGCTCGGCTACATGGGCCACGCAGCCGGGCTGAAGCTCGCCAACAACAACGAGGTCGTGCCGGCCCTGTTCAAGGCGCTGTTTCCGGGCTGGTTCGCGGGCTTCGCCTTCGCCGCCATCGCCATCGCCGCGCTGGTGCCGGCGGCGGTGATGAGCATCGGCGCCTCGAACCTGTTCGCGCGCAATTTCTGGAAGGCCTATGTCAACCCCGACGCCCCGCCGCACGAGGAGGCCAAGGTCGCCAAGATCACCTCGCTGCTCGTCAAGGTCGGCGCGCTGCTCGTGATCCTGTTCCTGCCGACCCAGTTCGCGCTCGATCTCCAGCTGCTCGGCGGCCTGTGGATCCTGCAGACCTTTCCGGCGCTGGTGTTCGGCCTGTTCTTCCGCTGGTTCGTCGCCGAAGGGCTGCTCGCCGGCTGGATCGTCGGCTTCCTCGGCGGCACCTTCCTCGCGTGGTCGGACGACTTCAAGCCGCTGCACTGGTTCGGAACGGGCGACTCGCGCTTCGCCGTCTATTCGGGGCTGATCGCGCTCGCCGCCAATGTCGCCGTCGCGGCCGCCGTCACCGCGATCCAGCGCGGGCGCGGGGCGGCGCGGGAGCAGGCGGACTTTTAAACGATCAAGAAAACTATGTTTTCCCTAAAGTTTTCCAAGGACGCCCGCGGCAGCTTTGACGTTTGCCTTGCACGCTCCTTTGGCTATGCTCAAGCGACGACAAGGAGCGCAGAAAATGGACAAGTTCGACCGCCCGCGCGAAATCATCGAATTCTGCCTGAAACCGCTGAACCTCGACGCCTCGACCGACGCCTACAAGGACGTCTATCGGCGTCTCGAACACGTCATCAAGACCTACCAGCTCATGATCATCAAGGAGAAGATGCCGGTGGTGGTCGACTTCTCCCAGATGAAGACCATCACCATCAACGAATCCGCGCACGGCGACGACTGACCTCGCGCCCCGGCGCCGACGCGTTGACGCGTTTTCGGGCTGGCCTCAGGCCGGCCCTTTTCATTCTGTCCGCTTTCGCGTCGCCCTCCTGCGGCGTCTTTCCTCCGCTGGACGGCGACGCAAGCCGCGCGCAAGCTCGCTCCGGAAAGATCGTCGTCAAAGGAGCGATTCATGCCGACGCCAGCGGACACGCCCTCCTGCGGGACGCCCTCTTCAGACGCCGTCTCACCTGAGACGTCGGGCCGGGCCGCAAAGCTCGCCTGCCGCTGCGTCGTCGTGGGCGGGGGGCCGGCCGGGCTGACGCTCGCCCTGCTGCTCGCGCGCGCCGGGATCGACGTGATCGCGCTCGAAAAGCACGCCGACTTCCTGCGCGACTTTCGGGGCGACACGATCCATCCCTCGACGCTCGAAGCGCTGAACGACCTCGGCCTTTATGAGTCGTTCCTGGCGCGCCCGCACCAGGAGATGCGCTCGTTCTCGGCCCGCTTCGGCGACGAGACGTTCAAGGCCGCCGATTTCTCGCGCCTGCCGACGCGGGCGAAATTCATCGCCTTCATGCCGCAATGGCATTTCCTCGATTTTCTGGCGCAGCAGGCCGCGGCCTATCCGCAGTTCCGGCTGCTGCGCTCGACCGAAGCGACCGGCCTTCTGTGGGAGGGCGACAGGGTCACGGGCGTCACGGCGCGCGACGCAGACGGCGATCTCGCCGTCCACGCCGACCTCGTGTTCGGCTGCGACGGGCGTCATTCCCGCCTGCGCGCGGCGGCGGGCCTTGCGCCCGAAATCCTTGGCGCGCCGATGGACGTGCTCTGGTTCCGCGTGCCGCGCGCGCCCGAAGACGTCTCGGACGCCTTTTTGCGCGTCGCGGCCGGGCGCATCCTCATTCCGATCGACCGCGGCGACTACTGGCAATGCGCCTTCGCCATCCCCAAGGGATCGGCCGACGCGCTCAAGGCGAAGGGGCTCGACGCCCTCGTCGACAGCGTGGCGCCGCTCGCCCCGTTTCCGCGCGCGCGCTTCGCGGCGCTTGCCGGGGTCGACGACTTCAAGCTGCTCACCGTCGCCGTGGACCGTCTGCCGCTCTGGCGCAAGCCCGGCCTGCTGTTCCTCGGCGACGCGGCGCACGCCATGTCGCCGATCGGCGGCGTCGGGATCAATCTCGCCATCCAGGACGCGATCGCCGCCGCCAATCTGCTCGTTCCCGTCCTCATGAGCCAGCCACGCCCCTCCGACGAGGCTTTGGCCCTTGTGCAGGCGCGGCGCGTCTTTGCGGCTCAGGCGACGCAGCGCATGCAGGTCGCGATCCAGAACCGCGTCGTCGCGCCGACGCTCGGCGGGCGCGTCCATGCGCCCTGGGAGTTGCGCCTCCTTGACGCCGTTCCGGCCCTGCGCCGCCTGACCGGCCGGATGATCGGGCTTGGCGTGCGGCCGGAGCGGCCGACGACGCCGGACGCGCCGGTCAGGCCGGCGTGAGGCCATGGACGACGACGCGCGCCATATTGTCGGCGCCAGAAACGGACAAAGTGGCGCCTGCGGCTTGGCCGTGACGCGGCGACGAAGGACGAATTCACGCAAGACGGGCGCGCAAATCGGATTGAACGCAGATCGGATTGACTCACGCCGGAGTGGCGCTTTTTTGCAACGCTTCGCCAAAAAATGAAGCCCCGCTCCGGCGTCGCGCCTGTTCGGCGCCGGGGCTCGTTAATAAATCGGATAAACTTCTCGTCGATGGTTCTGCGGAAGCTTTTTGGCGCCGCCGCGTCCCGGTCGGGTTCGGCGTCGTGCATGCGTCGCCGTTTCGGCCTCCTCATGTCGGCGTTCCCGCCTCGGCGTGCGGCCGTGTTGACGACCGGGGCCATGCGGCGTCCGGCGCATGCGTCTTCGGAGCGAAACCCGATCGGCCGGAAAGGGCCTCGCTCCGGCTCCTCGTTTAACGCGTCGGCCTCTCCGAAAGGCGCCCGGCTTTTCGGGGAGGCCGACGCTCCAAGTCCGGGACAGGCGTCAGGGATCATGACTCGCGAACCTCTTTCGCTCACGAAACCGGACGCCCCGCGCCGCGGCGCCGGCTCCAGGACGATCGTCCCGGCTCTCGCCGCCGCGCTCGGCCTGGCGTCCCTCTTCGGCGCCGGCGCGACGCGCGCCACGGCCGCGCCCTCGCTGCTGATGGATCTGCCGAGCGGCATGGTCCTTTATGAGGACGACGCGACGAGGCCCTGGTTTCCCGCCTCCCTGACCAAGCTGATGACGACCTATGTCGCGCTGAGGGCCACGCAGGACGGGCGCATCTCCATGGCGACGCCGCTGCGGGTGAGCGCGCGCGCCGCGGCCGCGCCGCCGTCCAAGATGGGCTTTCGGCCGGGCACGCTGGTCACGCTCGGCGACGCGCTGAAGATTTTGATGGTGAAGTCGGCCAATGACGTGTCGATCACCGTCGCCGAGGGGATTTCGGGATCGGTCGAGGCTTTCGCCGCCGAGATGAACGCCGAGGCCGCCCGGCTCGGCATGCGGCAGTCGCATTTCGTCAATCCGAACGGCCTGCCGAACCCGCAGCATTACACTTCCGCGCGCGACATCGCCCTTTTGGTGCGCGGGCTCTATCTCGGCTTTCCGCAATACGCCGGGCTGTTCAACATCGGCGCCCTCGAACTCGGCGGCAAGGTGATGAACAACCACAACAATCTGCTCGGGCGCTATCCCGGCGCGGACGGCATGAAGACAGGCTTCACCTGCGCCGCCGGCTTCAATGTGGCGGCCACCGCCACGCAGGGCGGGCGCAAGCTCGTCGCCGTGGTGCTCGGCGCGCCCAATGTGGCGCTGCGCACGGTGAAGGCGGCGGCGCTGTTCGACCGCGGCTTCGCCGGCGTCGACCGGCCGATGGCGCCGATCTCCGCCCTGCCGCTGCAGGGCGGCGCGCCGCCCGACATCGGCGCTTCGGTGTGCCGCAACCGCGGGCCGGCCATCGCCGCCTTTTCCGCCGAGAACGAACGGCTGATCGCCCCGCTCGAAGCCGCCTCCGCGCAGGCCTTCGCCTCGACCCAGGGCGCGTCTTTCTATGACTCGAGCGCCCTGTCGCGCGTCTCGCCGATGGCGACGCGCATCGCGTTCGTGCCGCCGCCAAGTTTCGAGCCGGTGCCGATCCGCATCGCCGGCTATGAGGCCCCGGCCCGGGGCGCGGCGGCCGAGGACGACGACGGCGCTTCGGCCGCGCGGCTTCCCGCGGCGGCCGCCGCCGCGAAGCGCGCCGCAAAGCCGGAGCCGCGCCACGCGCAGAAGACCAGGGTCCATATCGTTCCAAAGCACGCCAAGTCCAAGGCTCATGCGCCGTCGATCGTGAAGATCATCGAGGAGGACGACGCGCCCAAGGCGAAGGGCAAGGCGAAGGGAGCCGCCCACGCGAAGCCCGAGCCCGCGCCGCGCGGCAAGGCGGCCCAGGCCGTCAAGGGCAAGGGAACGGGCCAAGGAACGGGCAAGGGCGCGGCCAAGCCGACCCAGGCCTCGGCGCGGAAGCCGCAGGTTTGAGCGGCGAGGACGCCGAAGCCGCGCCCGGGGACGCCTCGCCGCTGCGGCGGCGCCCGCCGCCGCCGATCCCCCTCAGCGTGGTCACGGGCTTTCTCGGCGCGGGCAAGAGCACCCTTCTGAACCGGCTGCTGCGGGACCCCGCGCTCTCCGACGCGCTCGTCATCGTCAATGAGTTCGGCGAGATCGGCCTCGATCATCTGTTCATCGAGAGCGCCGGCGACGATCTTCTGGTGATGAGCTCGGGCTGCCTGTGCTGCTCGATCCGCGGCGATCTCGTCACGACGCTCGAGGACGCGCTGCGCAAGCGCGACAACGGCCGCGCCCCGCCGTTCGGGCGCGTCGTGATCGAGACGACCGGCCTCGCCGATCCGGCGCCCGTGCTGCACACCGTCATGAGCCACCCGTACCTCACGCTGCGCTTCCGGCTCGACGGCGTCATCACGCTCGTCGACGCGGTCAATGGCGCGGCGACGCTCGACGCCCATGAGGAGGCCGTGAAGCAGGCGGCCGTCGCCGACCGGATCGTTCTCTCCAAGACAGATCTTCTCGCCAAGACAGAACTTGTTTCGCAGGACTCAGGCGGCGCGCTGAGCGCCCTGAAGACGCGCCTCGCCCGGCTCAACCCCGGCGCGCCGATCCTCGACGCCGCCGCCGGCGAGGCGACGGCCGCCGCGCTGTTCAACGCCGGGCTCTACGACCCGCAGACGAAAAGCCTCGACGTGCGCCGCTGGCTCGCCGCCGAAGCCTATGAGCCGAAGCACGAGCACGAGCACGAGCACGAGCACGAGCACGAGCACGAGCACGAGGCCCATGGCCACGGCCATGGCCACGACGTCAACCGTCATGACGACCGCATCCGCGCCTTCTGCTTGCGCTCCGAGACGCCGATCGCGCCTGCGGCCTTCGATCTCTTCCTCGACATGCTGCGCGCCGCCCACGGCCCGGGCCTTTTGCGGGTCAAGGGGATCGTCTCGGTCGCCGACGCTCCCGAACATCCGGTCGTCATTCACGGCGTCCAGCATGTGTTTCATCCGCCCGTGCGCCTGCAGGGCTGGCCCGACGCCGAGCGCGCGACCCGGATCGTGTTCATCCTGAAGGACATCGCGCCAAGCTTCGTCGAAGGGCTTTGGGCCGCGCTCGTCGGCGCGCCGCGCGTCGACCAGCCGGACGCGGCCGCGCTGGCCGACAATCCGCTCGCGCCGCGCAAGTCGGGGCTTTTCTCATGAACCTTCGGGCGCAGGGGCGGTTGAACGGCTGACCCTTCCGCCGCCTTTCGGGGCCCGGCATGGCTGAAACCCAAAGGCTCGACAAATGGCTGTGGTTCGCGCGCGTGACGAAATCGCGCAGCCTCGCGGCGCGGCTCGTCGCGGACGGCCATGTGCGCGTCAACGCGAAGCGCGTCGACGCCCCGGCCAAGGGCGTGTCGCCCGGCGACGTCCTCACTGTCTCGCTTGAACGGCAGGTGCGCGTGCTGAGGGTGACAGGCGTCGGCGAAAGGCGCGGCCCGTTCAGCGAGGCCAAGCTCCTGTTCGAGGAGCTTGGCGCGAACGCGCCGCCCGGCTGACGGGGCCCGCGCGGGCGCGTTCATGACGCCGCATGCGCCTTTTCGCCGCTGACGCGCCAGGTTTCGCCGGAAAAGAGGCAGATTTGGCCGCATTTTTTTGCGCAGGCCCCGAGCCCTCCGGCGCTCGCCTTGATTATCGGCAGTGAAGAGGTTAGAGCGACGCGGATCAGGCGGAGCGGCGTCGCGGCCGCCGCCGCGCGCATCCGCGCATGCATGGGAATCGGGACCGCGCCTCGAACGGATCGCGGCCTTTCTCCTGACGCCGGCCGAGAGAAGCCCGCAGGAGCGCGGACGGCGTCCGCAAAGGAGCAGTTTGATGGCCTATGTCGTCCTCGAAAATTGCATCATGTGCAAATACACGGACTGCGTCGAAGTGTGTCCCGTCGACTGCTTCTACGAGGGCGAGAACATGCTCGTCATTCACCCTGACGAATGCATCGACTGCGGCGTGTGCGAACCCGAATGCCCGGCCGAAGCGATCAAGCCCGACACCGAGCCGGGCCTTGAGCAGTGGATCAAGCTCAACGCGGAGATGGCGCAGACCTGGCCGAACGTGACGGTGAAGCACGAGGCCATGCCGGAGGCGAAAGCCTTCGACGGCAAGCCCGGGAAGTTCAAGGAATTTTTCTCGCCCGAACCCGGACGCGGCGATTGAGGCCTGGCCGGCGGCGCAATGACGCAATGAAATGTGATGCGCCGGCCGCCACAAAGGTTAACGGCGCCAGGGCCAGCGCCGCCCCAAGCTTTTTGAAGCAGGCCTTCAGCTCCTGTTTCTTCAATGAGTTACAAGACCATCGCGGCGCGCTCCGCGCGGCGGCGGCGCCGTGGCGTGCGCGAATCCTTTGATTCTTTTCAATCTCTGTGTTATATAACGACGCACTGGGTTTAAGATCGGGATCAGCTTTCATCACTATCCGCTTCTGGCGTCGGCGCTGGTTCGACGTAGTTGTGCGGTCGCGCCCCTGCCGTGTGGCGGGGGCTTTCACGCCGCGGCGGATGATTCTCGCACTTCATAGCCCCTCAAGGGGCGTTCGCGAAGACGGCGATCCCGTTTTTGCGAGTTTCCATCGGCGTCGGATTCTTCCGTTTGACGCCGAGCCGATCGCTCCGTCTCCAACGCGGAGCAAAGAAGGGAGCGCCGATGACGTCCGTAAAGAAGACCTTCGCAAAGGCGAATTCGACGGAAGACGCGCGGCGGGCGCTCCGGCCTGATCATGGCCCGAAGGGCGGCGCCGCCGCGCATGACGGGCGCAACGCCGACGCCGCGGCCCGCGCCGACATGACAGGCCGCGCCGACATTCTGGGCCGCGCTGGCGACGCAGGCCGCGCCGAGGTTGCGGCCCGCGCCGGCGATGCGCCGCGCGCCTCCCGACGTCGCGCGCAAGGCGCGCGTCCCTCGCCGGACGGTCGCGCCGCAGGCGCGCGCGCGGCGAACGACAGGACGAATCATGCCGCCGTGGCGATGTCCCTCGCCGCGGCGAAAGCCGTCGCGCCCGCGTCCGCAAGCCGCGCTCCGTCGCGGGCCGGAGGCCGCGCGCAGGCGTCCGAAAGCGTTTCCAGCCGAACGGCGGCGCCGGGCCGCCCCGAGGCTTACTCCTGTTCGACCCCCGAGCCAGACGAGCGAGACATAGTGACCAAGAAAGTCGAGAAGAAAACGACCGCCGCAGCGGCGGACATCCTCTCCCCCGTCGTCGCGGCTTCCGTCGACGCGTCCGGCGCCAAGGCTCCGGCGCGTCCGGCCGAGAAGCCCGCAGCCAAACCCGTCAAGAGCGGCGCGCGTCAGGGCTTCAAGCCGCAGGAATTCATCGTCTATCCCGCCCATGGCGTCGGCCAGATCGTGGCCATCGAGGAGCAGGAGGTCGCGGGCTTCAAGCTGGAGCTGTTCGTCATCAGCTTCGTCAAGGACAAGATGATCCTCAAGGTGCCGACGCCCAAGGTGGCGAGCGTCGGCATGCGCAAGCTCGCCGAGGCCGACGTCGTGCGCAAGGCGCTCGACACGCTCGCCGGCCGCGCCCGCGTCAAGCGCACCATGTGGTCGCGCCGCGCTCAGGAATATGAGGCCAAGATCAACTCGGGCGACCTCATCGCCATCGCCGAGGTGGTGCGCGACCTCTACCGCTCCGACTCGCAGCCCGAGCAGTCCTATTCCGAGCGCCAGCTCTACGAGGCCGCGCTCGACCGCATGGCGCGCGAAGTCGTGGTGGTGCAGAAGCTCACCGAGACCGAATCGCTGAAGCTGATCGAGGCGCAGCTGCAAAAGGGCCCGCGCCGCGCCGGCAAATCTGACGACGTCGACGTCGAAGACGCCGACATCGAGGAAGCGGCCTGAGTCCGCAGGGTTCGCGCGCAGGGCGTCCCGTTCGCGGCCGCCTCCTTGAATCCGGCGCGCGGCGGGCCATATCGGCTGGACATGGGACGCCTCAGACGAGGGTCCCGGTCCATGTGAAGGCTTCGAGAGCTTCGCTGATGCCGCGCGGATCCGCTTCGCATATTCCTTTCGTCCTGGGCTTCCGGACGATCGAGCGCAGCCGGCCCGCGTCCGGCAAACCCGTGTCCGACGGTTATCCGCCCTATAACATCGAGCGGGCGGTCGGCGGCGACGGGCGTCCGCGCCTGCGCCTTGTCATCGCGGTGGCGGGATTTTCCGCAGCGCAGATCGAAATTCTCGAGCAGAACGGACAGATCGTCGTGCGCGGCCGGCACAAGGACGAGCGCGGGCGCGAGCATCTGCACCGGGGCATCGCCGCGCGCCAGTTCCAGCGGGTGTTTCTGCTGGGCGAGGCGATGCGCGTCGAAAGCGCCGCGCTGGACAGGGGGCTTCTGTCGATCGACCTCGCGCCGGCGGACGAAGACTGAGGCGCGAGGCCTCGCGTCCGGCCCGCCCAAACCCCGACCTCACGGTCGAGCGCGCCCCGCGCGCTCAAGCTTCGGGAGACTGCAGATGGAACATGAAGACATGGACGCGCTCCTGAGCGACGATCAGCTCGCGGGGCTGGGCGGCGGGCGTCTCGCCTATGTGAAGCCGATGCGCTCCGAGGAGGTGAACAGGCTTTTTCCCCAGGCGCCGGCGATGCAGCCCGGCCTCAAGCTCTTCGCCCTGCTCGCCGCCGACGGCTCGCCGATCGCGGTCACGCAGTCGCGCGACGCGGCGCTCGCCAACGCGCTCGAAAACGAGCTGGAGCTCGCAAGCCTGCATTGAGGCTCTCGCATTGACGCCTTGAGCCCGGCCCCGGCCTGCTTTGGGGCCAGGCTCGCCTTCAGGAACCTTCCGACGGAGGCCACGTTCGATCGACGCGCCATTGTTCAGGGAGCGTCAAATGGGCCGGAGTCTTCTTCTGTGGTTGATCGGCGTGCCGATTCCGATCATTATCCTTCTGTGGCTTTTCGTCTGGCGCTGACGGCGTCAGGCGCGGTCTTCTTCCCGCCGCGCCAGAATTCTTCGCTGCGCCAGAGACCTTTTCCGGGCCAATCCTTTTCGCCGCGCCGGAGCCCATGACCGCCTCGGAACCCGACGCCTCAAAACCTTCCGTCGACGCGGCCGCCTTCGACGCGCCCGGCGAGGCGAAACGTCTCCTGCGCGAGGGGCGCTCGGCGGCCCTCGCGACGCTTGCGGCCGACGGGGCGCCCTTCGCCAGCCTCGTCAATCTGGCGCTGCGGCCCGACGGCGCGCCGATTCTTCTGATGTCGCGCCTCGCCGCCCACACCCGCCATCTCGAGCGCGACGGCCGGCTGTCCCTGCTGATCGCCGAGGGCGGAGACGGCGACCCCCTCGCCCATCCGCGCCTGACCCTCGTCGGGCGCGCCGACCGCGCCGACGAGGCGGCGACGCGCGCCGCCCTGCGCGGGCGCTTTCTGGCGCGCCATCCGCAATCCGCGCTCTACGCCGACTTCACGGATTTCTCGTTCTGGAGCGTCGACGTCGCGAGCGCCCATCTGAACGGCGGCTTCGCGCGCGCGGCGAATTTTGGCAGGGGCGCGCTCATGACCCCGCTCGAGGGCGCGGAGGCGCTCGTCGCGGCCGAGCAGGGCGCGCTCGACCATATGAACGCCGATCACGCCGACGCGCTCGCCCTTTATGCGCAAGCCTTCGCGGGGCGCTGCGGCGACGGCTGGACCGCGACCGGGATCGACCCCGACGGCCTCGACCTGACGCGCGGGACGGAGGCCGCCCGCGTCGTTTTTGCGCGCCGCGTCGCGAACCCGGGCGAATTGCGCGTCCTTCTGGTCGAAATGGTCAAGACGGCCCGCGACACGCTTTCGGCCTGACTCCGTCCCTCAATCCAGCGCAAATAGTCGCCGGCCTCGCCAAGTTGAGGGACAGCACAGCCTTCGTCTTTCGCGCGCATGCGTCAAGTTGACCATGAATGACCCAAATGGGTTTCGTGATCGGTTTCCTGGCTTGACCGCCTTCGCCATGGCTCGGCCGCAGTAAAGCCGCGTCGCCTAATCGCTATGGCGGATGTCGCAGGGCTGGCGCCGCGCGTAAGCTGTGAAGGCGTCTAGCTGTCCGCATTTGGGACATTGCCCTTGCCGGAGCTGCCAGCCCTTACCGACCATTTGGCGGAGAGACAATGTCGAGATCTATTGGTTCGTTCAATCCCTCCTTCAGCGCCGACGCGTTCGGGCTGGGAGCCGCCGAAGCCGTGTTTTATAACCTTGAGGCGCCGCAGCTTTACGAAGAAGCCATCCGCCGGGGCGAGGCCCGCATCGCCAAATTCGGCCCCCTCGTCGCCGACACCGGGGCCCACACCGGCCGCTCGCCCAAAGACAAGTTCATCGTCCGCGACGCGATCACCGACAGCGACATCTGGTGGGACAACAGCGCCGCCATGTCGCCCGCGCATTTCGACGTCCTGCACAAGGACATGCTCGCCCACGCCAAGGGCCGCGAGCTGTTCGCCCAGGATCTCTACGGCGGCGCTGAGCCCGCGAACCGCGTCAGGACCCGCGTCTTCACCGAATACGCCTGGCATTCTCTGTTCATCCGCAACCTGCTGATCCGCCCGAGCAGGGAAGAAGCGCTCGCCTTCACGGCCGACCTCACCATCCTCGACCTGCCCTCCTTCAAGGCCGATCCGGCGCGGCACGGCTGCCGCACCGAGACGGTGATCGCCATCGACTTCACCCGCAAGATCGTGCTGATCGGCGGCACGAGCTACGCCGGCGAGATCAAGAAGTCGGTGTTCAGCTATCTGAACTTCGTGCTGCCGGCCAAGGGCGTGATGCCGATGCACTGCTCGGCCAACGTCAGCAAGGAAGGCAAGTCGACCCTGTTCTTCGGCCTGTCGGGCACCGGCAAGACCACGCTTTCGGCCGACGCCTCGCGCACCCTCGTCGGCGACGACGAGCATGGCTGGAGCCCCGAGGGCATCTTCAATTTCGAGGGCGGCTGCTACGCCAAGGCGATCAAGCTCTCGAAGGAGGCCGAGCCCGAGATCTTCTCGACGACCGAGCGCTTCGGCTCGATCATGGAGAACGTGGTCCTCGACCCCGAAACCCGCGCGCCCGACTTCGACGACGCCTCGAAGACCGAGAACACACGCATCGCCTATCCGCTCTATTTCATCCCCAACGCCTCGGAGACCGGCCGCGCCGGCCATCCGACCAACGTCGTGATGCTGACCTGCGACGCCTTCGGCGTGCTGCCGCCGATCGCCCGGCTCGACCCGGCGCAGGCCATGTATCACTTCCTGTCGGGCTACACCGCCAAGGTCGCCGGCACGGAAAAGGGCGTGACCGAGCCGCAGGCGACCTTCTCGACCTGCTTCGGCGCGCCCTTCATGTCGCGTCATCCGAGCGTCTACGGCAACCTGCTGCGCGACCTCGTGCACAAGCATGGCGCCAATTGCTGGCTCGTCAACACGGGCTGGACCGGCGGCAAATATGGCGTCGGCCGCCGCATGCCGATCAAGGCCACCCGCGCCCTGCTCGCGGCGGCGCTCGACGGCTCGCTCGCCAAGGCCGCCTTCCGCACCGATCCGTTCTTCGGCCTCGCCATGCCGATGGCCGTGCCGGGCGTCGACGGGGCGATCCTCAACCCCGTGGAAACCTGGGCCTCGCGCGAGGAGTTCAACGCGCAGGCGGCCAAGCTCGTCGCCATGTTCCGCGACAATTTCGTGAAGTTCGAGTCGCATGTCGACCCGGAGATCATGAAGGCCCAGCCCGCCGCCGCGGCCTGATCCCCTCCCCTCCCGCCTTGAAAGGCCGCCTCCGGGCGGCCTTTTTGTCTGCAACGCCGGCGCGTCTAAAACCGCAGCGCCTTGGCCTGCCTGACGCCGGGAAGCTTGCGCACCGCCGCGAGCACGTTTTCGGGCGTCTCGCCGTCGACCTCGACCAGCGCGATGGACGAGCCGCCCTCACGGTCGCGGCCGAGCGCGAAAGTCGCGATGTTGACGCCGGCGTTGCCGAGCAGGCTCGCGAAACGGCCGATGAAGCCCGGCCTGTCCTCGTTCGTCACATAGATCATCGACGGGCCGATGGCCGCGTCGACCTTGATGTCGTTGACCGAGACGATGCGCGGGCGCCCGTCGTTGAACACCGTGCCCGAGACGCTGAGCCGCTCGCCGCCGGCCTCGACGCTGAGCGTGACGAGCGACTCGAAATCGCTCTGCGCCGCCCGCGTCACCTCGTCCATGACGACGCCGAGGTCGCGCGCCACGGTCGGGGCCGAGACGACGTTGACCGTCGCCAGCAGCGGGCGCAGCAGCGCCGCGACCATCGAGGCCGACAGCGCCTTGATCTTGAGGTCGGCGACCGCCCCCTCATAGGTGATCGACACCTTGGCGATGTTCGCGTCGATGAGCTGGCCGGCGAAGGAGCCGAGACGGTCGACGAGCGCGATGTAGGGCTTGAGCTTGCCCGCCTCCTCCGCCGTGATCGACGGGAAATTGACCGCGTTGGTGATGGCGTCGCGCGTCAGATAGTCGGAGATCTGCTCGGCGATCTGCAGCGCCACATTCTCCTGCGCCTCCTTGGTCGAGGCGCCAAGATGCGGCGTGATGACGACGCCCGGATGGCCGCGCAGCGCCGCGTCGGCCGGCTGCTCCTTCTCGGCGAGGTCGATCGCCGCCCCCGCCACATGGCCCGAATCGAGCAGCGCCCGCAGCGCCTCCTCGTCGATCAGCGCGGCGCGGCAGGAGTTGACGATCATCACGCCGGGTTTCGTGCGCGCGAGCTTGTCGCCGGACAGGATGTTTCGGGTGTGCGGGGTCACCGGCGTGTGCAGCGAGATGAAGTCGGAGCGCGCGAGCAACTCGTCGAGCTCGACCTTCTCGACGCCAAGGTCGAGCGCGCGCTCGGGCGACAGAAACGGATCATGGGCGACGACCCGCATGCGCAGGCCGAGCGCGCGGTCGGCGACGATCGAGCCGACCGCGCCGCAGCCGATGAGGCCCAGCGTCTTGCCGGTGATCTCGACGCCGAGAAAGCGGTTCTTCTCGAAATTGCCGGCCCGCGTCGAGGCGTCGGCGGCGGGGATGCGCCGCGCCAGCGCGAACAGCAGCGCGATGGCGTGCTCGGCGGTGGTGATCGAGTTGCCGAAAGGCGTGTTCATGACGATCACGCCCCGCGCGGTGGCGGCGCCGAGCTCGATATTGTCGACGCTCATGCCGGCGCGGCCGACGACCTTCAGCCGCTTCGCCGCATCGAGCAGCTTCGCCGTCACCCGCGTCGCCGAACGCACGATCAGCCCGTCATAGGCGCCGACGCGCTCGGCGAGCGCGGCGCGGTCGCGCCCCAGCTCCGGCTCGTAATCGGCCGCGACGCCGCGCGCGGCGAAGACGGCGAGGGCGGCGGGAGCGAGGCTTTCGCAGATCAGGACGCGCGGCGTCTGCGGCTCCAAGGCGGGCTCCGTTTTGGGCTTGGCTCGGACGGGCGCCCCGGCCTTTCAGGGCGCGCGCCGCTTGTAGCGCGCCGCGCGCAGCCTGTCATGACGAAGCGCCGGCGATTCGTTTGGCGCCGGCCCCAGGGGACGCAGGCGATCTCCGCGAAATCTGCGGCGCAAGACAAAAAGCGAACGCGCCGGCTCGGCGCGGCTTTCCCTCGGCGTGGTTTGCCCTCGGCGCGGCCTGCCCTCCGCGCGGTTTGCCTTAGCGCGACTTGCCCTTGAACGTGCGCGTGCCGCCCTTGCCCGCCGTGCTGCGCGGCCGCTCCGGGGCGGGGCGGCCGGCGCGGGGCTTGGCCTCGCCGCCGCCGAAATTATGCGGGCCCATCTCGTCGTCGGTCGGCTTGTGCGGGCGGCTCGCCGGCAGATTGGCGGCCGCGCCATATTTGCGCTCGCCGCGATAGCCGCCGCCCGCCGCCTCGACGTCATGCTGGCGGGCCATCGGATCGGCGCCGACGGCGAGCTCGGCCGCCTGGAGCCGCTTCAGCTCGTCGCGCAGCCGTGCCGCCTCCTCGAAGTCGAGGTCGGCGGCGGCGGCGCGCATGCGTTTTTCGAGGTCCGCCACGGTCGCCTGAAAATTATGGCCGATCAGCGCCTCGGGCGCGACGAGGCCCGAATCGACCGTCACATGATCGCGCTCATAGACCGAGCCAAGAATGTCCCTGATGCCGCGCCGGATCGACTCCGGCGTGATGCCATGCTCGGCGTTATAGGCCATCTGCTTTTCGCGGCGGCGCGCGGTCTCGGCCATGGCCCGCCGCATCGAGCCGGTCTCATGGTCGGCGTAGAGGATCACCTTGCCGTCGACGTTGCGCGCGGCGCGCCCGATGGTCTGCACCAAAGACGTTTCGCTGCGCAAAAACCCTTCCTTGTCGGCGTCGAGGATGGCGACGAGGCTGCATTCGGGGATGTCGAGCCCCTCGCGCAGGAGATTGATGCCGACCAGCGCGTCGAAGGCGCCAAGGCGCAGGTCGCGGATGATCTCGATGCGCTCGATCGTGTCGATGTCGGAATGCATGTAGCGCACGCGAATCCCGTGCTCATGCAGATATTCGGTCAGGTCCTCGGCCATGCGCTTGGTCAGCACGGTGACGAGGGCGCGATAGCCCTTGGCCGCGACCATCTTCACCTCGTCGAGCAGGTCGTCGACCTGGCTGCGCGCCGGGCGCACCTCGACCGGCGGGTCGATGAGGCCGGTCGGGCGGATGACCTGCTCGACGAACACGCCGCCGGTGCGCTCCATCTCCCAGGACCCGGGCGTCGCCGAGACATGCACCGTCTGCGGCCGCATCGCCTCCCATTCCTCGAAGCGCAGCGGACGGTTGTCGAGGCAGGACGGCAGGCGGAAGCCATATTCGGCGAGCGTCGCCTTGCGCCGGAAGTCGCCGCGATACATGCCGCCGATCTGCGGCACGGTGACATGCGATTCGTCGGCGAACACCAGCGCGTCGTCGGGCAGATATTCAAACAGGGTCGGCGGCGGCTCGCCGGGGAGGCGCCCGGTGAGATAGCGCGAATAATTCTCGACGCCGGCGCAGGAGCCGGTCGCCTCGAGCATTTCGAGGTCGAACAGGGTGCGCTGTTCGAGCCGCTGCGCCTCGAGCAGACGGCCGGCCCCGTAAAGTTCAACGAGCCGCTGCTTCAGCTCGGCCTTGATGCCCTTGATCGACTGCAGCAGCGTCGGGCGCGGCGTGACGTAATGCGAATTGGCGTAGATCTTGACGAATTCGAGGTCCTGCGTCTTCCTGCCGGTCAAGGGGTCGAACTCCGAGATGGAGTCGATCGAATCGCCGAAGAAATTGATCCGCCAGGCCCGGTCCTCGTAATGGGCCGGAAACAGATCGACCGTGTCGCCCCTGACGCGAAACACGCCGCGCGAAAAATCGCCGGCCGAGCGCTTGTAGTGCAGCGCGACGAGATCGGCGATGAGCTGGCGCTGGTCGATCGTCTCGCCGGCCTTCACCGTGAAAGTCATGGCTGTGTAGGTCTCGACCGAGCCGATGCCGTAGATGCACGAGACCGAGGCCACGATGATGACGTCGTCGCGCTCCAGCAGGGCGCGCGTCGCGGCGTGGCGCATGCGGTCGATCTGCTCGTTGATCGAGCTTTCTTTCTCGATATAGGTGTCCGAGCGCGGCACATAGGCCTCGGGCTGGTAGTAGTCGTAATAAGAGACGAAATATTCGACCGCATTGTCGGGAAAGAAGCTCTTGAACTCGCCGTAGAGCTGCGCGGCCAGCGTCTTGTTCGGCGCGAGGATCAGCGCCGGGCGGTTTGAGCGGGCGATGACGCTCGCCATGGTGAAGGTCTTGCCCGAGCCGGTGACGCCGAGCAGCACCTGGTCGCGTTCGCGCGCCTCGAGCCCGGCCACGAGTTCGTCGATGGCGGCGGGCTGGTCGCCCTTGGGCTCGAACTCCGAGACGAGCCTGAAGGGCACGCCGCCTTCGCTTTTTTCGGGGCGCGGCGGGCGATGCGGCGTCCAGGGCTTCTTTTCGCGCAGATTGGGATCGCCGCGCTCCAGAAGGTCCTTCAGCGATTCGATGGTGGCGACGGCGCCGGACAGACCGTCGCCGCGCGCCTGCGCCTTCGCCGGCGGATCGAGCGGCTTCAGCCCGAGGCTTGCGGCGAGGCTCGCGTCAACGCCGGCGCTCACGCCCGTGTGATAGGCCGCGGCGGTCTCGGCGACGCCGCCCGGGCGCTGGTTCAGCGCCGGATTGAGCAGGGCGGCGAGATGTTCGTCGAGCGGCCGAACCTCGGGCTTCGACGCTTTGGCGCGCGAGACGCGCGCCTTCGTTTTCGCGGGCGCGGCGGCGGAGGAGCGGGGCGGCTTCGGCATGGGCTCAATATGGGGCCGAACGCGCCGCGTGGAAAGGCGTGGCCGCGCGCCGCGCGTCAGAGCCGGCGCGAGACCACCCCGGCGAGCAGCGCGCCATAGGCGATGGCGAGCGCCCAGAAGCGGTTTGGCGCGACGTGATTGCCGATGAACGGAATGCGCCAGTAAAGGCTTGCGACGGCGAGGCCGGCCAGACTCATGGAGACGAGCAGGATCGGCCAGCCGGGCGGCGAGAGCTTGAGCAAGACAGGTCTTCCCTCGAATGAGCGGTGGGGAAGTTTTGGCGCCAAGCGGTTAAGAAAGGCCGCCGCCGTCGCCGGCCGCGTCGCCCGCCTCTTCGCCGATCTCCTGCGGCCGCCAGGCGTTTCGCGCCGCGCCGCGCCCTTCGGCGAGGAAGGAGGCGAGCGCCAGCAGCGCGAAGCCCGCGCCGGCGGCGCAGGCCGCGGGCCAGCCGCCCCAGGCGTAGGAGGCCGTCGACAGCGCCGAGCCGACCGCGCCGCCGCAGAAGAAGGACGCGATGAACAGCGCGTTGAGGCGGCTGCGCGCCGTCTCGCCGAGCGAGAAGAGCAGGCGCTGGCTCAGGATCAGATTGGCCGAGACGGCCATGTCGAGCACGATCGCGGCGGCCGCGAGGAGCAGGAGCGAGCGCAGCGCGACGCCGAGGAAGGCGAGCGCGAAGGCGAGCGCGCCGGAGAGAATCGCCGCGCCCATCAGCGGACGCGGCGGGCCTTTCGTCCGGCCGACGATCGGCGCCATGACCGCGCCGCCCGCGCCGATCAGCGCGAACAGCGCGACGCCCTGCTGCGTGAGGCCGAAGGCCGGGCTCGTGAGCGCCAGCGGAACCGCGGTCCAGAACAGGCTGAAGGCGGCGAACAGCGGCGCCTGCGCGCCCATGCGCCAGCGCAGCGCCGGCGTCTCGCGCAGGAGCCGGACGAGCGAGCGCATGGCCGCGCCATAGCTCAGCTCGGCTTTCGGCGCGCGGCGCGGCGCGGCCATGAAGAACACGGCGGAGAGCGTCGCCATGACGAGTCCCGAAGCGAGGAACACCGAGCGCCAGCCGAACCAGTGCGCATGGGCGCTCGCCGCCGGCCGCGACAGCATGATGCCGACCATGAGGCCGCTCATCACGTCGCCCACGACCTGTCCGCGCGTCGTCTCCGAAGCGAGCGAGGCGGCGAAGGGCACGATGATCTGCGCCGAGGCGCAGAACACGCCGACGAGCGCGGCGAAGGCGAGCGCGGTTGCGGCGGTGGGCGCGAGCGCAAGGCCGATCAGCGCCGCCGACGACGCGGCGAGGCAGGCCGAGACGAGGCGCCGGTTCTCGATGCCGTCGCCGAGCGGCGCGAGGAAAAGGAGCCCCGTCGCATAGCCGATCTGGGTGAAGGTGACGAGCAGGCCGACCGTCGCGGGCGACATGCCGAGGTCCGCGCCCATGTCGGCGGCGATCGGCTGGGCGAAATAGAGATTGGCGACGATGAGCCCGCAGGCCGCCGCGAAGAAAAGGGTGAGGCGGCGGGTCATCGGGCGCGCCGCGCCGGCAGGGCGGCTTCGACGGGATCGGCGTGGGGAGAGGCCATGGCGCGAATTATCGCCGAAACGCATTGCGGCGCAATATGGCCGCAGCCGCGCCCGGGCTCAAAACAGCTCGGGTTCGTCCATCGCCGCGGGCGTCTCGGCCGCGCCGCCGGCGAGCCGCGCGGCGAGGCCTGCGAGCGGAACGGCCGCGAGCGCCGCGCCTGCGTCGAACGCGCAGGCCGGCGCGTCGGCCGAAAGCCGCAGCAGAAACGCGCCAAGGGCGCCCGCCGTCTGGCGCATGGGGTCGAGATCCTGCAGGCCGCGCACGGCTTCGGCGCGCAGGCCGCCGCCGCCCGGCGCCGCAGTCTCGCCGACCGCGATCTCGCCGACATGGCCTTCGAGCGCGGCCAGCCGGTCCGCGAGGCGTTCGAGCTCCTCGCCGCAGCGGCGCAGCAGCGCGTCGAGCGGCGCGGCGGCGCCCGCAGGCCCGTCCGGCGGACGGCAGTCCGGGCGCAGGGCGCGTTCCTGGCGCGGGGCGCGCATGGTCATATCGGCCGTCGGCTCCAGCATGACAGGCCCCGCGCGCGTCAGAAGAACTCGACGGCGCCCGCCGCCTCATGGCGGCGCGGCGGCGCGGGGCGTGGAACCTCGGCCCGGTCGATGAAGCTCTGGCGCGCGCGCCCGCTCGTCGGCCAGAACTGGAGCCGCCGTCCCCTGTCCCCGCCAAGGCTGCCGCCGACGACGCGGACGCCCTCGCGGGCGAGGAAGCGCAGCGCGAAACCGGCGTTACGGGCGCCGACGTCGGACAGGCCGTCGAGCGGGCGGCCGCCGCCGAAGAGCTTGGCTTCGAGCCTTTCGCGCTTCGCGCCCTCGCGCAGCAGGCCGTTGACGAGCAGCTCCATCAGATGGACGGCGTCAGGATCGAGCGCGTCGCGCGGGGCGCCGGCCTCGACGCCTGGCAGCAGAAAATGGTTCATGCCGCCGATGCGCGCGAGCGGATCATGCAGGCAGGCGGCGACGCAGGAGCCGAGCAGAGTCGTCAGCGCGAGGTCCGGGTCGGCGCTCACATGGCTCTCGCCCTGGACGAGATGGAGCCGCCGCGCCGGCGCCGCGCCCGCCAGATCGACGCGCCGCGCGTCACGGCCCAGCGAAGGCGCCCTCATTTGAGCTTCCCGACGACCGCTTCGATCTGCGCCTTGAGCACCGGAATGGTGAAGGGCTTGGCGATGACGTTGTTGACGCCGAGCTTCTGGGCGCGTTCGATCATCTCCTTGTCGCCGCGTCCGGTGAGCAGGATGAAGGCGGATCTTCGGGTCGGCTCATAGCCGCGTACCGCCCGCAGAAAGGCGAGCCCGTCCATCTTCGGCATGTTGAAATCCGAGATGACGAGATGCGGATGCCTGGCCGTGACGAATTTGAAGCCCTGCTCCCCGTCGGCCGCCATCTCGATGTCTGACACGCCGAGCTCCTGCAGGCCGCCCCGGATCAGGAGGCGGCTGGTCAGCTGGTCGTCGACGATGAGCACGCGCAGGGCGGCTGCGAAGGGCATTTTCCACTCCTTACGCCGCAGCGGCGCGGCTTCTTGCGCCGCTGCGCGGCGGCTCCTTAACGTTGCGCCGCGGCGCGGCGGCGCGCCCGCCGGAGCGGCGGACGGTCCGCGCCGCGATCGCGGCCGTTTCAGCGCGCCGCGGTCGCGCGCAGGATTTCGGCGGCCATCATGGACAGCGAAACTTGCCTCTGGGTTGCGCCGATCTCGCAGGCCGCCTTCGGCATGCCGTAGATCAGGCAGGAGCTTTCGCTCTGGCCAAGCGTCGCCGCCCCCGCCCGGCGCATGGCGAGGAGCCCCTGCGCCCCATCCCGGCCCATGCCGGTCAGGATGGCGCCGAGCGCGTGCGCGCCCATCGCTTCGGCGATCGAATGAAACAGCGCGTCGACCGACGGGCGATGGCCGTTGACCGGCGCGGAGCGGACGAGGCGGCAGCGCGGCGGGGCGCCCGGCGCGACGACGAGATGGGCCTCCCCGCCCGGCGCGAGATAGACGCGTCCGGGCTCGATCGGCGCGCCGTCATGGGCTTCGCTGACCGCCGGCCGGCAGAGCCGGTCGAGCCGGCGCGCGAAGCTCCGCGTGAACGCTTCCGGCATATGCTGGGCGACGACGGTCGGCGGGCCGTTGTCGGGAAACTGCGACAGCACCGCGATCAGCGCCTCGACGCCGCCGGTCGAGGCGCCGATGGCGACGACGCGCCCGTCGCTGCGATAAAGCCGCTCCGGCTGCGCCGCGGCAAGACGGCGCGGCGCGGCGGGCCGCGGCCGGCGGCCGGCGGCGGCCTTCACCTTGGCGGCGAGCGCCGCGCCGAACGCCTCCTGCTCGCCGCAGCCCGGCTTGCCGATGCAGTCGAAGGCGCCCCTTTCGAGCGCGGCGACGGCGGCGTCCGCGCCCTGCGCGGTGAGGCTCGACACCATGACCACCGGGGTCGGGCGCAGCCGCATGAGCCTGTCGAGAAAGTCGAGGCCGTTCATCTTCGGCATCTCGACGTCGAGCGTCACCACGTCGGGGTTCGACGCCTTGATCGCTTCGCGCGCCTCATAGGGGTCGCCGGCCTCGCCGACCACCTCGATCGCCGGATCGCGTTCGAGCAGGGCGCGGATCAGGGCGCGCACGCTCGCCGAATCGTCGACCACCACCACGCGCGCCGCGCGCCCGGCCGGGCTCATGCGCGCGCTCCCCGCCTGAGCCTGAAATGGGTCACGCCCTCGGCCTCGAACAGGTCCGCCGCCGGGCCGACGAGCCGCTCGGAATGGCCGATGTACAGCCGGCCCTGCGGCGCGAGCATGGTCGGGAAACGGCTCCACAGCTGCATCTGCGTCTGCTCCTCGAAATAGATCGCCACGTTGCGGCAGAAAATCGCCTGGAACGGGCCTTTCATCGGCCATGGCCCGTTGAGGTTCAGTTCGCGGAAGGCGACAAGCGCGCGCGCCTCCTCGCCGACGCGCAGCAGCCGCTCGCCCGCCGCGCCCGGCGAGACGGGCTTCAGCCAGCGCTCGCGCAGCGCCGGCGGCGCGGCGGCGGCGAGGCGCTCGGGGTAGACGCCCTCGCGCGCCTCCTCGATCATGGTCGGGTCGACGTCGCTCGCGAGCACCCGCACGTCGAAGCGCCGCGCCTCGGGCATCAACGACAGTATGACCATCGCCATGGAATAGGCTTCAGGGCCGCAGGAGCAGGCCGACGACCAGAGCCGCACCCGCGCCCCGCGCCGTGCCGCCTCGACCAGCGGCGGCAGGACGACGCGCTCGAGATGGGCGAAATGATGCGGCTCGCGGAAGAAGCTCGTGACGTTGGTCGTGAGCGCCGCCAGCATGCGCTGGCGCTCGTCGACGCCGCGCCGCCCGCGCACCAGCGCGCAATAGTCGCGAAAGCTCGAAAGGCCGAGCGCGCGCAGCCGCCGCGCGAGGCGCGAATGGACGAGCGTCGTCTTCGACTCCGGCAGATGGATGCCGGCGTCCTCATGCAGCATGGCGGCGATTTCGCGGAAATCCTCCGCCGAGAGCGCGAACTCGGTCGCGGCGAGGCCTGGCGGCGTCGGGCCCGCGCTCACGCCGGCGCTCCGGCGTCCGCGCCCAGCACATGGTCGAGCGCGATGCGGCTGATCATGCGCCGCTCGACGGCGAGAACGCCGCGCACGAAGCTGCGCGCCGCCTCCGAGGCGACGTCCGGCGTCGGCTGGAGCTGCTCCTCCCGCACGCTCAGTATGTCGGAGACGGCGTCGACGAGCAGGCCGACGAGCTGTCGCCCGATCTGGGCGACGATGATCACATGGCGCGGCGTCGGCTCGGCCGGCGGAAAGCCGAGGCGCGCGGCGAGATCGACGATGGGCAGCACCGCGCCGCGCAAATTGACGACGCCGCGCACGAAGCCCGGCGCGTGCGGCAGCGCGGTCGCGGGCGTCCAGCCGCGGATCTCGCGCACGGACATGATGTCGACGCAGAATTCCTGCGCGCCGACGCGAAAGGCGATGAGCTCGCGCGCGCGGCCGGCGTCGTCCTTGCGCCTCGCCAGATTGACGGCGGGTTCGGTCATGGCTTCATCCTGCTGCGATAAGACGGTCTGCGGGCTCGACCTCGGCGCGGGCCGAGGCGACGACGGCGTCAACGTCGAGGATCAGCGCGACGCGGCCGTCGCCGAGAATGGTGGCCGCGGCGACGCCCGGCACATGCCGGTAATTGGCCTCGAGGCTTTTGATGACGACCTGCCGCTGACCCAGAATGGCGTCGACGAGAAGCACGCTGCGCGCCCCGCCCTCGGTCTCGACCAGCAGGGCGACGCCGGCCGCCGGGTCGGTCGGCTCGGCGCGGTAGCCGAGCTCGCGGCCGACGTCGATCAGCGGCGCGAACTGGCCGCGGATGGCGAGCACGCGCGCCGCGCCGCCAAAGCCATGCGCCTCGCCGGGCTTTGGCTGGAGCGTCTCGACGACCGCGGTCAGCGGCGCGACCAGCGTCTGGCCCGCGACCGTCACCACCATGCCGTCGAGCACGGCGAGCGTCAGCGGCAGGCTCATGACGAAGGTCGAGCCGCGCCCCGGGCGCGACTGGATCGAGATGCGCCCGCCGAGCGCCTGGATCGAGCGGCGCACCACGTCCATGCCGACGCCGCGCCCCGAAATGTCAGACACCTCCGACGCGGTGGAGAAGCCCGGCAGGAAGATCAGATTGTCGATCTCGTCGTCGGAGAGCGCGGCGTCGGGCGCGATGAGCCCCCTGCCCGCGGCGATGGCCTTGACGCGTGGGCGGTCGATGCCGGCGCCGTCGTCCGACACCTCGATGACGATGCGCCCCGAGCGATGCAGCGCGCAAAGCCGCACCACGCCCTCCTCGGGTTTGCCGGCGGCGCGCCGCGCCTGCGGCGACTCGAGCCCATGGTCGATGGCGTTGCGGATCATGTGCGTGAGCGGATCGGCGATGCGTTCGATCACGGTCTTGTCGACCTCGGTCGCCTCGCCCTCCATGACGAGCCGCGCTTCTTTGCCGGTCATCGCCGCGACCTCGCGCACGAGCCGCGGCATGCGCTGGAACACCGACTTCACCGGCTGCGCGCGGATCGCCATCACGCTGTCCTGGATTTCGCGCGTCAGCTGTTCGAGCTCGTCGAGGCCGCTCGCGACCTTCGAGGCGCGCGCGAGCCCTTCCTCCTGCACCCGCTGCGCCAGCATGGCCTGGTTGATGACAAGCTCGCCGACGAGATTGATGAGCCGGTCGACGCGGTCGAGATCGACGCGGATCGAGGGCGCGGGCTGGTCGGGCCGCGCCGGAGCGTCGGCCGGCGTGGCGGGCGCGGCCTCTTCGGGCGCGTCGGCGCGCCGGCGCGGGCCGGCTTCGAGCGCGGCGCGCTCGGCCTCGACCTCGGCCTGGAGGCGCGCGACGAGCGCGGCGACGTCCTCGACCGCCGGCTCCTCCTCGGCCGCCGCGTCGACGTCCTCAGTGATTTCGAGGTCGCAGTCGCCCTCGACGAAGTCGAAGATCTCCCGCGCCTCGTCCAGGCTTCGTTCAGTCTCGAGTTCTATGTCGAAGGTCAGATAAGCGCCCTCGGGATCGAGGTCGGGCAGCGGCGGCAGGGCGGAGGCGTCGCATCTTGCGCGCATCGCGCCGAGCGCGCGCAGCTCGCGCAACAGAAGGCCCGGCTCATTGGCCGCGGCGTAGAGCGAGGCGTGCGGGCGAAACCGCAGGCGCAGGCGCCGCCGCGCCGGCGCATCGTCGAACAGCGAGTCGTCCATCGGCACGGGAACGAAGACGAAGCCGTCCTCCTCCGCCGCCTCGCCGCCGGCGGCTTTTGACGGGGAAGCCTCCGCCTTCGGGCCGACCGCCGAAAGCTCCGCGCCCAGCGCCTCGAAGCGCGCCGGATCGGGCTCGCCTCCCTCGCGCGCGGCCCGCGCGAGGTCGGCGAGCGCGTCGGCGGCCCTCAGCATGAGGCGGACGAGCTCGGGCGCGGGCGCGACGCGTCCCGCCCGCAGATGGTCGAGCGCCGTCTCGAAACGATGCGCGAAGCGCACCAGAGCCTCGAGGCTGAACGCCCCCGCCCCGCCCTTGATCGAATGGACGGCGCGGAACACGGCGTTGACCGTCTCGGGATCGTCGTCGCCGTCGAGCATGGCGCCGAGCCCGGTTTCGAGCTCGGCGAGCCGCTCCTCGCATTCCTGAAAAAAGGTCTCCCTGATCGCCGCCATCGGGTCCATGGGCCGCTTCTCCGTTATGGACGTTCCGGCGGGCTAGCCGCACACGCGCCGCACCGCGGCGACGAGCTTTTCGGGATCGAAGGGTTTGACGATCCAGCCGGTCGCGCCGGCCTTTCGCGCGCGCTCTTTCTTCTCGGCGTCGCTTTCGGTCGTCAGCACGAGGATCGGGAGCGCGCGCCAGCGCGCGTCGGCGCGCGCCGCCTCGATGAAGCCGAAGCCGTCGAGACGCGGCATGTTGATGTCGGTGACGACCGCGTCAGGCGCCACGGCGGCGAGCGCCTCAAGCCCTCGCGCGCCGTCCTCGGCCCCGGTCACGGCGAAGCCCGCCCGCCGCAGCGCCAGAGCCAGCATGTCGCGCATGACGCGGGAGTCGTCGACGGTCAATATGGTTTTGGTCATATTCTGGTCTCACGGCTGTCGAGGTCGTCAGGGTCGACGCCGAAGCAGGCGAACGCTTCGAGCATCTCGGGCGAGGCGTCGACGAGGGCGAGGCGCGCCCCGTCCGCGCGCCAGGTCGCCGCCGCGGACAGCAGCGCCTGCAGGCACAGGCCGCCAAGGCGTTCGACGCGCGACCCGTCGATCAAAAGCTCGGCGCCGCGCGCCGCGAGGAGCTCGGCCGCGAGCGGCGCCGCGGCCATGAGGTCGAGCGTCGCCGCAAGCTCGACGATCTGCGCCGAAGGCGGAGCTTCGGATTGATTTCCGGGCGCGGCGGCCTGCCGGATGACGGTCATCAGAATTCCTCCCAGCCGTCTTCCGCCGGCGCCGGCTCGGGCCTGCGCAGCGCCGCCCCGGCCCGCGCGCCGACGGATCTCAGCTCGACTCTCGCGTCGCCCGCGCGGCGCGCGGGCCGGGGCGGCGCTGCGCAGGCCCGAGCCGGCGCCGGCGGAAGACGGCTGGGAGGA